>CBFDVE010000239.1:0-4672 GCA_965613205.1 uncultured Rhodospirillaceae bacterium | reverse complement strand
GAGGCGCTGGGTGCCCGCTCCATGTCGGGGGTTTCCATGAATTTGTATGCCATGCTCGAAAAACGCTGCCAGGCGAAGATGCCCGAACCGGGAACGCCGCGCGATGAAGGCCTGTTGCCGGAAGCCCTCGGCCTGATCCTGCATGAAAAACTGAGCGGCTACAAATTGCCCAAGGCGGCCGATCCGATCCTCAATCATTGGAAAAACTACTTAAATGACCGCATCGGCTGGCAACTGGAAGCGGCCATCGAAAATATCGACGACCAACAGAACTTCGCCCTGACCATTACCGATATGATCAAGGCCCTGGACCTGCCCGACGATACCGATGCCGACCCGGACGATGAAGATGACAGCAACGGCGAAGACGAGTCTCCACCCGACGATCAACCCGACAGCTCCCAGGCCGACAGCGACAGCCCGCAGGCCCTTGATGATGACGGCGGCGAGATCGAAGACGGTGCCTCCGACATGGGCTCGGAGGCGGATCAGGGGCTGTCCGAAGGCGGCACCGAACCCGCCGGTCCCCGCGATAATCAGGACCCGTGGCCGGCCAACACCGCGGGCCAGACCCCCTACCGGGCCTACTTCACCGGTTCAGACGAAGTGATCGTGGCAGAGGAACTGTGCGAACCTGACGAGCTCGGTCGCTTGCGCGACCAACTGGATCAGCAACTGTCCCGTTTGCAGGGCGTCGTCGCCCGGCTGGCCAACCGCCTGCAACGGCGCTTGCAGGCCAAGCAGACCCGGTCGTGGGAATTTGATCTGGAAGAAGGGATTCTCGATGCCGGCCGATTGACCCGGGTGGTCACCGAACCCCTGCATCCGCTCAGCTTCAAGCAGGAAATGGACAGCGATTTCCGCGATACCGTGGTCTCGTTGCTGATTGATAATTCGGGCTCCATGCGCGGGCGCCCCATTACCGTGGCCGCCATGAGCGCCGATATTCTGGCCCGCACCCTGGAGCGTTGCGGCGTAAAAGTGGAAATTCTGGGCTTCACCACGCGGGCCTGGAAAGGCGGCAATGCCCGTGAAAAATGGGCCAATGACGGCAAACCGGCCGATCCCGGACGGCTTAATGATCTGCGCCACATTGTCTATAAAGCGGCCGATATGCCCTGGCGCCGGGCCCGTCGTAATCTGGGCCTGATGCTGCGCGAAGGGTTGCTTAAAGAAAACATTGATGGCGAAGCCCTGCTGTGGGCCCATAACCGGCTGTTGGCGCGGCCCGAACAGCGGCGGATCCTGATGATTATTTCCGATGGCGCACCGGTCGACGACGCCACCCTGTCGGCCAATCCGGGAAATTATCTGGAAAAACATCTGCGTGATGTTATTAACTGGATCGAAACCCGGTCCGACGTCCAATTGACCGCGATCGGTATTGGCCACGATGTGACCCGCTATTATCAGCGCGCCGTGACCATATCGGACGCCGAAGAACTGGGCGGCACCATGATGCAAAATCTGACCGAGCTGTTTGAAGACGAAGCCGGCGGCCCGAAATCACGGGGCCGCCAAGGGGTGTGATATCCATCATTGAAACTGCTCTTGAAGACCTTTATGTTGCAGGACGTTGTTAATAAATTCGGATTCATTGATGGCTGATACAAAATACCGTCTGGTTACCCGAGCCGATTTTGATGGCGTCGTCGCCGGTGGGTTATTGATTGAGCTTGGCCTGATTGACGACATCATCTTTGCCGAACCGAAAGAAATGCAAGATGGCAAGGTGCCGATTACCGGCAACGATATCACCACCAATTTGCCTTATGTGGAAGGCGTTCATTTGTGCTTCGACCATCATTTGAGCGAGACCGTTCGGGTCGGTAAACGGGAAAACCACATTATCGAATCAGAAGCGCCCTCGGCGGCGCGGGTCGTGTATAATTATTACGGCGGCAAAGAGGCCTTCCCAGCCATTCCCGAAGATTTGATCGAGGCCGTCGATAAGGCCGATTCGGCCCAGTATTCGGAAGAAGATATTCTGGCGCCGGATCCCTGGACGCTGCTCAATTTCATGCTTGATCCGCGCACCGGTTTAAGCCGCTTCGGCCATTTTGACATTTCCAATCATCAGTTGATGAAAGACATGATGATTTATTGTCGCCATCACCCGGTCGAGGAAATTCTCAAAATCCCCGATGTGGAACAGCGCCTGCACCTGTACGAACAACATGAAGAAGCCGCCGAAATGCAGATCAGAGAGTGCGCCACGGTGCACGGCAATCTGGTCGTCGTCGATTTACGCGGGCAGGAAACCATCTACGCCGGCAATCGTTTCATGGTCTATGCCATATACCCTGAATGTAATATATCCATCCAGGTGCTGAAACATGAAGATGGCGAACGCACGGTTATGGCGACCGGCAAGTCAATTCTCGACCGTTCCTCTAAAACCGTCATTGGCCCTCTCATGCTGGAATACGGGGGCGGTGGCCACGAGGCGGTGGGAGCGTGTCGGGTAAACGACGCCGATGCCGAGCGGGAGCTCGACGAACTGATCACACGCATCAACGCCGACGGTTAGAACCTTCGATGACCGCCTACGAGCCGACCAAACGTTGCAAAATCAAACGTGCCCCCCTGCGCGCCGCCTATGATCACGACAGCGTGCATGGCATGTTCGACGCCCTGCCCATGTGCCATGTGGGTTATGTCATCGACGGCCAGCCCTATGTCACCCCGACCCTGCAATGGCGGCGGCAAAGCCGGTTGTACTGGCATGGCTCGTCGGCCAGCAAGATGATCCGCTCACTGGGCAAGGGCGTGCCCGTGTGTGTCACCGTCAGCGCCTTTGATGGTTTCGTCATGGCCCGATCACCCTTTCACCACAGCGTCAACTATCGCAGCGCCATGGCCTTTGGCCAGGCCCGCGCCATCACCGGCGGGCGAGAAAAAGAGCAAGCCCTGGAAGACATGTTCGATCACCTGTTTCCCGGCCGCTGGGCCGACGTTCGCGGCAATACGGAAAAAGAGCTGAAGGCGACCACGGTAATTGTTATGGAGATCGAGGAAGCCGTCGCCAAAGTCCGCACCGGGCCACCGGTCGATGACGAAGAAGACTATGACGGGGTCGATTGCTGGGCCGGGGTACTGCCCCTGGAAACACACTACGGCACCCCCCAGGATGATCCGCGACTGCGCCCGGAGATTGATTTTCCAGACTACCTTCGGCACTTGCGCAATTAGGACAACGTCACTGTTGAGGGCAAAAAGTACGCTGTTGTGCAGTTGTCCTGACCTGGGTTACTCGCTTCCTTCTTGAAACCCAGCGCCGCAGAGAGGTAGGGTTTAGCCATACCGAGTTTATCGGCAACGAGAGAACAACAAGGACGGCTGATAGTGGGTACCGAATCCGAAGAAGCAGAGGATTTTATTTCTCGCTGGGGACCTGCCGGTGGCGGCGAGCGTTCCAACTATCAAATGTTTCTGACCGAACTTTCTGTCCTGATAGGCGCTCCCGTTCCCGAACCCGCCGTTGAAGACGAAAGCCAGAACGCCTATGTCTTTGAACGAAAGATAGCCGCCCGGCGCATCGAAGGCAAAACAACATCCAACTTTATAGACCTTTATAAACGCGGCTGTTTTGTGCTCGAAGCCAAGCAAAGCTCCAAGCGTCAAAAACAATTGGAACTGCTAAAGCAACTATCTTTGGAAGTGCCGGAACAAAGAATTGGATCAGGCCGCCGGGGTGGCGCTCAGTGGGATACGCTCATGCTGAATGCCCGTAAGCAAGCCGAAACATACGCCAAGCGCCTGCCTGTCGAAGAAGGCTGGCCTCCCTTCATAATAGTTGTCGATGTTGGTCATGTGATCGAATTGTTTGCCGATTTTTCACTGCAAGGGAAACACTACGCCCAGTTTCCCGACCGCCCGTGATTCCGAATTTATCTTGAAGATTTACGCGACAAAGATGTCCGCAAACGATTACGGCTGATCTGGACCGACCCCAACGCATTGAATCCGGCCAGGCGCACGGCGGAAGTCACCCGTGAAATAGCCGAACTTCTGGCCAAACTCTCCAAATCCCTGGAAACGCGCATGATCCGGGCGCTGCCGAAAAAACTATCCACGGAAAAGCACTCCGTTGAACGCCGGGCTATTGCCGAAAAAGTATCACTGTTCTTGATGCGCTGCCTTTTTACCATGTTTGCCGAAGACGTAGGCCTGCTTAAACGAGACAGCTTCACCGACCTGTTGAAACAATACAAAGGCCAGGCAGACAAAGTCCATATTCCTCTGGAACGGTTGTGGAAGGACATGAACAGGGGTGGTTTTTCGCCGGAACTTCACACCGATGTTCTGAAATTCAATGGTGGATTATTCAAGGCCGCAACGGCCCTGCAAATAACCGAAGACGACCTGACCTGGCTGACCATCGCAGCGGAACGTGTCTGGACGGATGTAGAACCGGCCATATTCGGCACCCTGCTTGAAGGTGCCCTTGATCCGGGGGAACGCCATAAGCTGGGTGCCCATTACACTCCTCGCGCCTATGTCGAACGGTTGGTTGTGGCGACGATCATTGATCCATTGAAAGAAGACTGGCGCGATGTGCAAAGCGCCGCCACCCAATTAATGGCGTCCGGAAAAACAAACAAAGCCCGCTCCGCCGTTCGTGATTTCCATCGGGAACTGTGCGAAATCCGTGTTCTCGATCCAGCCTGCG
>CBFDVE010000238.1:0-4700 GCA_965613205.1 uncultured Rhodospirillaceae bacterium | reverse complement strand
ACCCGAACCCGAAGCGGCGCCTGAGCCTGCATCCGAGCCCGAGCCCGAACCCGAACTCAAAGCCGAGGCCAAACTGGAGCTCAAACCCGCTGCCGCCTGATCGGTTGGCGCAATTGTTGTTGAAAAAGGCCGGGTAATTCCGGTCTTTTTTGCGCCCTATTCGACCACCACCCGGACCCGGCTGCCGGGGCTTAAGGCCTGGTCCCGGCTCAGGTTGTTGAGCAGTTCGAACCAGTCCAGGGCGAAATTTTCCATCGGCATTTTGTCGGCAAATTGCTTCGCCGTGTCACCTTCGTGTACGTCGCGCAGGGCGATCCTGAGGGGCTTTATGGCGGCGGCTTCGGTGGCTGAGAGTTTGCGAAAGCTGTAGGTGGTGCGCCGGTAGGCTTCGGCCAGGGAGCTTGTTTTGCCAGGTCTTGAAAGAAACAACAAGCGGTAGACGTTGGTCCGGTCGTAACGCACGACAATGGGCCGGGCATCGAAAGGTTTGCCCTTGATCTTTATTCGGGCCAAGCCGGTGGCCGCGTCCATTCGATTAATGGTGATTTGCTCAATGTCCTTGACCGGCACCCGGCTGATCCAGTAGCGGGATATATAGTCGCCCAAACTGCGGGCCGCCCGAACGTCTTTCAACTTGGCCATATCAAACACAATCAGCGCATCATCGGGGCCATGGGCAACGACCTGGGTCGGCAGATTGACCAAAGTAAATCCGGCGGGCACCCGGAAGCGGATGCCCAGGCCCGGATGCTCGAACGTGCGCCCCCTGACAATTCCCTGTTCCGGGTCATCGCCAAAAATCATGCCGTCTATTTTGTTCAGGTAGGCCTCGGTACCGCGTTTACGACCAACGGGGGACGCCGCACGGGCCAGTTTTTCCGCCTCGACAATGCGTTCGGAGGTCAGCGGATGGGTCGACATAATGCTGAACTTTTCACTGGTATCCTCGCGCGCATTGATGCGCGCTTCCAGCGCCGTGCGGGCCTTTAGCTTGTGAAAAAAGCCGACCATGGCATTGGGGTCATAGCCGGCTCGCGACAAATAGCGCACGCCGAGTAAATCGGATTCCAGTTCCTGTTCGCGGGAATAGCTTTGCAGGGCGATCTGCGCCCCCAGCGATGCCAGTTGCCCGGCCCCACCGGGAACCCCGGCGATACTGCCGAGCACGCCGAGAACCTGCAAGCCGATATTGGTCGCCATGGCGGCGCTGTAGCGCTGGGCCGTGTGGCGGGCGGTGACATGGCCGATTTCATGGCCCAGCACGCCGGCCACTTCGGCCTCGTCGGCGGCGATGGTCAGCAAACCGCGGGTGATATAGACGTAACCGCCGGGCAGGGCGAAGGCGTTGACTTGGGCGTCGTTGAGCACGGTGAAGGTGAAATTAAGCTTCGGCATTTCGGAATTTCTGGCCAGCATCCCGCCGATGCGGGCGATATAGGCGCCCAGTTCGGGATCGTCATAGACGCCGCCAAACTGATCGAGGATTTTTTCGTGTTCCTGGCGACCGACTTCTTTTTCCCGTTGCGGCGACATAAAAGCGGTGAAGCTTTGCTTGCCCGTGGCCGGATTGACCGTGCACGACGACAGCGCCAAGGGCATCAACAAGGCAAAAACGAGTGTGAGATTCTGATATATCCGGTGTCTGCTCATGCTTCAGGGTGGCCTTATTTATCGATAATTTCAATCTGTTCGGGATGGCTGGCTTCGATCAGCGGGCCGTTGCGTTTTTTGATCCAGCCCCGGACCCGCACCTTGCGGCCCTTCAGGGTCAGGGGGTCGAGCCCAAGGGCGGCAAAACTTTTCAAGGCCCGCCGGGTAATGCTGATGGTAAAATCCGTGCGCCAGTCGTCGGAAAAATTAAGATAGGTCATCTTGCGCACGGTCTGGGCGTCCCGCACGGTGCCTTCGATCACCTGAAAAGTGCCGAACAGCCCCTCCAGGCTATCGGCGTTGCGCACCCGGTAGAACGGCTCGGCCCAGATGCCCCGCCGGGCCTGCCGGGCCGCGCCTTCCAGGGCCAGCATCTGGCCGATCAGGGCTCGATTATCGGCAAAACTGTAGACCCTGGCCATGCCGTCCCGCAGCATCTCCCCCTGCACCCAGTCGCCGTTATCCAGGTACAGATGGGCCAACAGGCGGCCATGGCGATCGATGCGCCTGCCGCCGAATTTAAGGTTCACGGTCTGGCCCAGAAGCCGTTTTTCCAGGGCCAATCTGGATCGATCCGCGAGCGGCCATTTGCTGAAATTCTTGCGCCCTAGCGGCAATTTGGGGGCCTGAATACCGACCAGGCGAACCTGGGCCGATCCTTGCAACTGGCGATCCAGCAGCACCGTATCGCCATCGACCACGGTCACCACCCTGGCCGATCCTCCGGGCTGTAATGGGGGTTGCACCGATTGCGCCAAAGCCCCGGCAGTGACCAGCAAAACGATGGCGAGAGCGGCGATCCGGATCATCAATCAAGCCAGTTCGATAATTTCATAGTCGTGGGTCAGGGTCGCGGTCTTGCCCAGCATGAACGACGCCGAACAGTATTTTTCGACCGACAATTCGATCGCCCGTTGCACGGCGGCGGGTCGCAAATTGCGCCCGCTGACAATGTAGTGGGAGTGAATTTTGGTGAACACCCTGGGAATATCATCGGCCCGGCAGGCGTCGATTTCGACCACGCAATCGATCAGGTCGGCGCGGCCTTTCTTTAAAATACCGATGACATCAATGGCGCTGCATCCGCCCAGGCCGAGCAGCAGCATTTCCATGGGGCGAATAGCCAAATCGCTGCCGCCGCCATCCGCCGGGCCGTCCATGACGACGGCGTGGCCACTGGCTGACTGGCCGACGAACATCATGCCGTCGACCCATTTGATCGTTGCTTTCATAAAATGATCTTTGCTTTCATAAAAAATTCTTTTCCTTGCCCTGGCTGGGTGACGAGACGATTGAGACACGGCAAATAATCGTATATGAATTTGCCATGGACGCTACCGCTAAATCACCGGGATTTTATCCGGACGCAAAACCCTATAAGCAGGGCAAGCTGGATGTGGGCGACGGCCATCGGTTGCACTGGGAGCAATCGGGCAATCCGGATGGCGTGCCGCTGGTGTTCCTGCATGGCGGTCCGGGGTCCGGCTGCAGCCCCCAGCAGCGACGGTTTTTTGACCCCCAACATTACCGGATTATCCTGTTCGATCAGCGCGGGGCCGGCCTCAGCACGCCCTATGCCGGGGTCGAGGCCAACACCACCGCCCACTTGATTGATGATCTGGAACGCCTGCGCCAACATTTGAAGATCGGCAAATGGCTGCTCTTCGGTGGCTCCTGGGGATCGACCCTTGCTTTGGTTTATGCCATGGCCCACCGGGACCGGTGCCTGGGCCTGGTTCTGCGCGGCATCTTCCTGGCCAGCCAGGCGGAACTGGATTGGTTTATGGACGGCATGGGGAAAATATACCCGGAAGCCCGGCGCAATTTTGTTCAGTTCCTGCCGGCGCTCGAACGGGCCGATCCCTTGAGCGCCTATCACAGACGATTGATAGACCCGGACCCGGACACCCACCTGGCCGCCGCCGCTTCGTGGGGCCGTTACGAAACCCAGTGTTCGACCCTCAGGCCGGGCCCGTCGGCGACGAGCCCGCCACCGACCCATGAAACATCTATCGGCGGCAACCGGGGACGCTGGAAATCGATGCTGGCGATTGCCCGTATCGAAGCCCACTATTTCGTCAACAATATGTTTCTCGAACCGGGCCAGATTCTCGATAACATCGGTAATCTCTGCGGCCTGCCCGTGGCCATTGTTCAGGGACGCTATGATATTGTTTGCCCGATCGCCACCGCCGACCTGATGGTCCGCGCCTTGAAACTGGCCAATGCCGGGTGCAAAGACAATATCGTGCGCTACAGCATTATTGATGACGCCGGGCATTCGGCCATGGAGCCGGGCATCCGCCAGGCCCTGATCGCCGCCTGTGATTCTTTTAAGTCCTTGTGAGGGAACAGGTTCCTCGCCTAATATGGCCTCAAATGAAGGGGGAAATGTTGACTTTGAATTTAGTTGGACTCGCTGCCGCAGCGGCATTGACCCTGGCCTCCCTGGCCACCAACAGTCATGCCCAGGAAGGTGACCCGGCCTTTTTGTCCATGGGCGCCGGGGCTTACGACTGGAACCGGCAAAAAGAACAGGGGGCAGAATTTCGTCTGGAATACCGCTCGAATACCAAATTGTGGCACTTCAAGCCTTTTGTCGCCCTGTCCGCCACGTCCACATCCCAGGGCTTTATCGGGGCCGGTATTCTGCTCGATGTGTTTTTCGGGCGGCGGCTGGTGGTGACCCCCAGTTTTGCCCCTCATTTCTATTTTGGCGGCAATAACAAGCTGGATCTGGATTACCCGCTGGAGTTCCGCTCTCAGCTTGAAATCGCCTACCGGTTCGATGACCGGTCCCGTTTAGGGCTCGCCGTTTCCCACTATTCCAACGCCAGCCTGGGCGATTCCAACCCAGGCACGGAATCGGCAATGGTTTACTATTCGATCCCCATTGGAAAACTTATTGGCGACTGATCTCCGGCTGACAGGCTGACTTTTCCAGTCGTCTTAGTCGGAAAGACCCTGGGCCATCGCCTCGTTGCCGTGCAACGACAGGGAATTGGAACCGAGGGTCACTGGCGCACTGATAATACCGGTGATGAAAAACA
>CBFDVE010000237.1:0-4713 GCA_965613205.1 uncultured Rhodospirillaceae bacterium | reverse complement strand
CCAAAAGGCTTGTGAAGCCGTCTCTATAGGTCCTTATTAACGCTCGATGGTATTAGGGTCTGCATCATGCTTCCGATTGCCTCATTGCCGCCCGAAACCCGACGCACTTTAAAAGGTGTCTTCACCGATATCGACGACACCCTGACCAGCGACGGGACTTTAACGGCTGCCGCCTACGGGGCCATGGAGCGATTGCAACGGGCCGGGTTGTTGATGATTCCCATCACCGGACGACCGGCGGGATGGTGTGACCATATTGCCCGCATGTGGCCGATTTCGCCGGACGCATGGACGCCGACCCGACTTATATAACGGAGAAACGAGGCGGCGGCGGGTTTGCCGAACTGGCCGACTTGTTACTTAAATAGTCGCCGGCCGCTTCGGCGCTTGGCATTTGCACTCCGGCACTCTATCAATCCCCCATCATGAGCCACACCATCATCGTTCATTCCCTGGATCACGCCACGGCGGCTTTGGCGGCAGCCGAGCAATTCGATTTGCCAGTGACCTTGTTAAGTGCGCCGGGGGCGGCGGCCTATCTGGGGGCAACCGTATTTCGCGACATGATCGCCGCCGCCGCCGCCCGCCATCCAAACGCCCGCCATCAGGCGGTGCTCGATTGCGGTGATGATCCCGGTTTGGCCATGGGGGCCTTGCGCCATGGCATTCAGGGCGTGCGCATCAGCAATGGTGAATTGATCCGCGACAAACTGGCCGACATCGCCCATCAACGGGGCGCGTTTGTCTATCAAGAAAGCGGCGAAACCATCGATCTGGACGGCATGGCCGACCCCCTGGCGACCTGCCGCTTGTGGCTAAGCAGCTAGTACCCACTATCATAAAAGGATGACACGTTGGATCACTTTACAAGACTTCTGGGTAGGAAAAGCCGCGCCGGCGATGCCGGGCATCGTCAAGTGGGTTTGACGCCCTCCAGAGGTCTTGTAAAGTGACCCGAAGGGCGGCTTTGCAGGCCCCTCGGACTGCGTTGCGTGTCTCTTGTGATGCTTTGGCATCACGGCGAAACCCGCGCCTTGCCGAGAAACCTGCAAAGCCGTCCAACGTGTCATCCTTTTATGATAGTGGGTACTAGATCAGTTTCTATAGAGCGAGCCGATATCGCCGACAACGAAGCCGTTGCAGAATGCCGAATTGCCGATACCGGCCTGCAAACGGGCCTGTAGTTCCTCAGGCCCCAGTGTGCCCCTGGCGACGGCACGATAGGCGTCGCTAACCGTCACCATATCGACATTGGCATGGGGCGACAGGCGCAGGCGGCTGATGCCCAGGTCGAGCAAGTCGGGCACGGTTGCACTCAATTCGGCATAGGAATGTGACAGGACCTGCACCCCGTTGACGGCCAGGAACGACTCGCCATCGAGGGTCTTGATCTCCATCCCGTCCGGATCCTCGATGCAGATATACTGGCAGCCATCTTTATGCAGGCCGTGGGCGCGGGCGTGGTAGCAGCGCGCAGAAATTGCCAACGGCAAACGACCGAAAACAATCACCTCGAGCTCGACCGGGCTGTTCTTGGCCAGTGCGCTCAGGGCGTCCAGGCCGAGCTCCACCGGCAGACAAACCGAGGCGGCGCCGTTTTCGGCCAGATAGGCCAGTGTCCCTTCATTATAGACATTAATGTAGGGGCCGATGGCATGGGGTTTGCCGCTGAGCAGCGCGGCGGCAGAGATATCGTTGGCCTCGACGATGATGTTGTTGTCATCAATTGATGCGGCATCGCGCACCCCCCCCATTTCACGCTTGTTGATGATTAATGCCAGAGTCGAAAGCAACACCTGCTTGTCCGCCGCGAGCAGGCGCTCGATGACTTGCGGCAGATAGGGGGCGAAGAAGGGGGCACGTTTGGAGCACACCACCTCGCCGACACAAACAACATCAACATCGGCCTCGTCGGCGATCCGTAAATGGAAATCACGCCAATCCTCGGGCCTCCAGTTGAACAACACCGGGCCCATGACCAGGGTCTCTGTCATCGCCTTGCTCCCTCTACCGCCAGGTTTTCTGATAGGCCCCGGCGGTCTTGCGTTGACCCTCGGTGACCTGGGTCAGGTCGGTCTCGATGACCGCCCCGTCGGCCATGGAATCGACGGCCTGACGAAATGACGAAACCACTTTGGCAATGTATGCCTTGCCGCGCTGGCGGCCTTCAATCTTTAGTCCGGTCACGCCGGCCGCAGCCAGATCGGGCAGGATCGAGGTGGCGTTGAGGCTGACCGGATCCTCGAACAGGTACGACGCCTTGTCACGGGCGATGAAACGACCCTTGCACAGTGTCGGATAGCCCGCCGCCTCGCCCGGCTCGAAGGCATTGATCGTGAAGTCACCGAGTTTCGACACCATGCGACCATCGGCGTCTTCCTCGTAATTTACGGCACACGCCGGTGAACAAACGCCATTGGTGTTGGGCGACTGGCCGGTGACGTAAGACGACAGCGCGCATCGACCCTCGGCCATGACACACAGGCCGCCGAACACGAAAACTTCGGTCTCTACCGAGATATCTTTGTTCAGGGCGGCGATCTCGGCGACACTGAGCACCCGCGGCAGCACCACGCGCTTGACATCGAAGGCGTCCTGGTAGAAGCGGATGGCCTCGGGGTTCGACGCCGAGGCCTGGACCGAAAGATGACGGCGCAGATCGGGATGTTTGCGGGTGGCGTAGTCCAGCATTCCAATATCGGCCAGGATAACGGCATCGACACCTAGTTCGGCGCCATCATCCATGGCCTGATGCCAGGGGCCAGCGTTGCCCGCAGTCGGGAAGGTGTTGATGGCCAGGAATATCTTGCAGTCCTGGTCATGGGCATAGGCGATGCCTTGTTCCAGTTCGCCACGGCTGAAGTTGAGGCCGGGAAAATTGCGGGCATTGGTGGCATCGCGAAAACCCAGGTAGACGGCATCCGCGCCGCTGTTCACCGCTGCCTTCAACGCCGCCGACGTTCCAGCCGGGCAGACCAGTTCGAGGGCCGTCATGGCACCGTATTTTTTGTCTGCGGTCCTTGTAGGGCGGCCTTCAACATATCCAGGTCTTCGCTGAGCCGGGCATAAATACGTCCGCCAAGGCCGAGCGCGTGGCGGGCGGATGGTGCCAGCGGGCCGAGCAACGCCAGCATGTCCTCTCTCAGGTTGATATCGGCATCGTCAACCGCATTGCGTAAGGCGACCACGGCCTCGGTATCGCCTTCGATCGACAAGTCGCGCGAGAAAAACAATGCGTCGCCGTCGAGGCGGCCTTCCAACAGGTCGATCAGGATCAACAACGGTCCGCGAATCACCGCCGTCTCCTGGCCATTACTTTCACGGGCTACCGTCACGCGGGGATGGTCCGGGTCGGCGTCAAGCAGGAAAACCAGAGGAAGATCGACGGGATCAATCAGGAACAGTGGCTTGTTCAGGCACGACAGCCGTTCGAACAAACCGGGGTGGCGGCGTTTCACTATTGTTAACGCGGAATCGAGAGCCGGCTGCAACAGCCGGGGCGGTAGCGGCCTCGCTATCAAGCCAGCCAACAGGACAGGGGATAACGGTGGCGGTCTGCCATGGGAAGGAAACACGGGGGGTATCGCTCCATTCTTGCTTGATCAGGTAAAAGATGATCACACACCCAATGAATAATACAACGACTTTATGTTAAAACAGTTCTCAAGTGTCCGCTAATAGCAATTTCCTCGCTATGGCCCACATTTTTTGCCATAAGGTTATCGATCAATCGAGTTCACATCTTGGAAAAACGGCATTAGAAAATGGCTGATCCCTGCCGCCTGTACCTGATCACCCCGCCCCGGTTACCAGCCGATTTCGCCCATACGCTGGCGCAAACCCTGGATGCCGGTGATGTCGGCTGCCTGCAATTGCGCCTGGACGACAGCGATGCGGAAATCGTGCGCGCCGCAATCGACACCTTGCGCCCCGTTGCCCAGGCTGCCGATGTGGCTTTCCTGCTCAATGGCGACCCTCAATTAGCCGCGCAAACCGGTTGTGATGGCGTGCATATAAGCCAGCAGGACGGCGCCTGTGATCAGGCCCGGGAAATCCTCGGCGCGGAGGCCATCATCGGGGTGTCCTGCCGTGCCTCCCGGCACCTGGCCATCGATGCCGCCAACGGGGGTGCCGACTATGTCTGCTTCGGGCCGTTCCATAAAAGCACCACCAAGCAGGTCGATGATCTGGCCGATCCGGACATTCTGACCTTGTGGCACGAAGCGACGACGGTGCCCTGCGTCGCCATCGGCGGCATCACGGTCGAGAATTGCGCCGCCCTGGTGCGCACCGGGGTCGATTTCATCGCCGGGGTCGCCGGGGTCTGGGATTATCCACAAGGACCGGCCCAGGCGATCAAAGATTTCAATGCCGCCATTGCGTCAGCCAAGGCAAGCTGATAGGTTCCGCGCCCTTGGAGAAAACATGAGTCCGGCCACATGAAAATCAACGGTAACGCCATTCGCCCTGGCATGGTCATCGAGCATCAGAATCGGCTGTGGCGGGCGGTCAAGATTCAACACACCCAACCCGGCAAGGGCGGTGCCTATTTGCAAGTTGAACTGAAAGACCTGCGCAGCGGATCAAAACTGAACGAACGGTTCCGCTCTTCGGAAACCGTCGAACGGGCGCACCTGGACCAGCGTGATTATCAGTACCTGTACTCGGACGGCGATATCTACACGTTCATGGATAATGAGTCCTACGAGCAGA
>CBFDVE010000236.1:0-4714 GCA_965613205.1 uncultured Rhodospirillaceae bacterium | reverse complement strand
TTCCGGCGGCCAGCGCCAGCGTATCGCCATCGCCCGGGCCTTGGTCTTGAAGCCCGACTTCATGGTCCTCGACGAGCCCACCAGCGCGCTCGATATGTCGGTCCAGGCGCAGATTGTCGAGTTGTTGCGGGACCTTCAGGAGCGGCACCACCTGACCTATATTTTCATCAGCCACGACCTGCGCGTGATCCGCGCCGTCTCCCATCACATTGTCGTCATGCGGGCCGGCAAGATTGTCGAACAGGGCCCGGCGGCAGAAATTTTCGCCAACCCGAAAGAAACCTACACCCGCGCCCTGATGGCCGCCGCCCTGGACCTGAAAGCCGATGAAAGCGGTGTGGTCGGCGTATGAGCGCCATTGTCTACATTTCCGAAGGGGATGACCCGGAACGCTGGCGGCTGGCTCTTGCCACGGCCTTGCCGGAGGCCGATCTGGAGCGGGATTTTCACATCTGGCCAGACCAGGGCGATGCCGATCAGATCGACATCGCCCTGGTCTGGCGACCGACGCCGGGGGCCTTGCAGAATTTTCCCAACCTGAAGGCGATTATCAATCTGGGGGCCGGGGTCGATACCATCGTCGCCGATCACACCTGGCCCCGCCATGTGCCCCTGGTGCGCATGGTCGATGCGGCACTGACCGGCAACATGACCGAATTCATCATCCACCGGGTGCTGCATTTTCACCGCAAGTTTTACCGCTACGAAAAAATGCAGCGGGACCACGATTGGCGGGAATTACGGCAAATTGAAAGCCAGGATCGCAGTGTCGGTATTCTGGGCCTGGGTGAGTTGGGCGGTGATGCGGCGCGGCATCTGGTCAATTTGAATTTCAGGGTCAGCGGCTGGAGCCGGTCGGAAAAAAACCTGGATGGGGTGCAATCTTTTTTTGGCCAGGACCAGTTGACCCCGTTCCTCAACAACACCGAAATCCTCGTCTGCCTGTTGCCGCTGACACCTGAAACCACGGGCATCATCAATGCCACCTCGCTAAGCCAGTTGCCGCAAGGCGCCTTTGTTATCAATGCCGCCCGTGGCGGTCACGTTGTTGAGGCCGATTTACGGGCCGCCCTGGACAGCGGCCACATCGAAGCCGCCGCCCTGGATGTATTTGCCAGCGAACCCCTGCCCGATGACAGCCCCATGTGGGATCATCCGAAAATTATCCTCAGCCCGCACATCGCCAGCCTGTCGGTGCCCGCGTCCGCCGCCGCATCTATCGCCGAAAACATTCGCCGGGTGCGCCGGGGCGAAGCGCCGCGCGATCTGGTTGAATTGGAAAGTGGTTATTAGCCGATCTCTCAGGAAAATATTTTTACAAGCCATTGGATGGCTCGATATATCAAATCCCCGCCGCCGCCAATAAGTACGGCATTTTCCGTAATTTTTTTGATTTTTTGTATATATTTTCGGGTCGTCAGGCTTTGACGCCGCCCTTGTCTGGTTACATTCTGGTGCTTGAGAAACACCACATTTTCGGAAATTTCGGTCTTGTCTTCTGCGGAAAGTTCGCAGGCTTCAGCTACCGCAATTTGCAACTCTTTCAGGGTACGTTCAATTTTCTGGCTTTCTTCATCCAGTTCAGTGATCGTTTTCGTTTCAATCGTTAAGACCGATTTGGAAAACAGGCGAACTTCGACCCTTTTTATTTTCTTCTTCAAGAGCCCCCTCCTGCCGTTCGGATCGTCAATTCCTAATCCTAACCGGTGTTAACCAATCGCTCCGTGGGGGCTTCGCGTGTTCGATGTTTCACATTGATTAGGGCCGGCATTTGAAATTCGACCATCCGATTATCGGCTTCGTTTACGGACGCGATAATATTGCCTTTTTGCACTTCCCCGACAGCCCATTCGAGCAGGGTCATGGCGTTGTCGAAAATATCCTTGTTGGTACGAAGCCCGCAGATATCCTTGAGTTCATGGAAAGGCTCGACCATTTCATCGGCAAGTTCTATTTGCAACCGCATGTCTATTTCCTCAACAAGGGGGAAAATTACTTAGCTAATGATGATTATATGATGAAATGTTGATTATTTCAAGGTCTGTCAAATATAGCCGTAGGCAAACGCCAGCAATCCGCCACCGAGGATAATGCGGTAGATGACAAAAGGCGTGAAGCCGGAACGCCTGAGCCAGGCCATGAATAGAGTGATGGCGATCAGGGCCGAGACAAAGGCCAGCCCGGCGGCCAGGATGGCGTCGGACGTTAGTTGGGCATTGCCCGTTTGATATAATTCCAGGCCCATCAACACCCCGGCACCGACAATGGTCGGGATCGACAGCAACATGGAAAACCGCGCCGCATCGGTGCGTTCGACCCCCAACAGGCGGGCGGCGGTCATGGTGATGCCCGAGCGGCTGGTGCCGGGGATCAGAGCCAGCACCTGGGCCAGGCCGATGATAACCCCGTCGCTGACACCCATATGTTCCATGCGGCGCAAGGTCATGCCCATTTTGTCGGCGACATAGAGCACGATGCCAAAACCCAATGTGGTCCAGCCGATCACCGTGATCGAGCGTAATTCTTCCATGCCGTACTGTTTGAGGGCGTAGCCGACAACGATCACCGGCAGGGTGGCGAGCACGATCAGCCCGGCCATGCGGGTGTTCGCATCAATGCGCCCGCGCAACAGGTTGAGAACGCCCTGAATCAGGGCCAGCACATCGCGCCAGAAATACAGGATGACGGCAAACAGGGTGCCCACATGCACGGCGACATCAATCATCAGCCCCTGATCCTGCCAACCGGTCAGGACCGGCACCAGAACCAAATGGCCCGATGAACTGATGGGCAGGAATTCTGTAATCCCCTGAACCAGGGCGAGAACCACAATATGTAGAACCGGCACGCTATTACCCCCGAAATGTTGTAGACTTATAGCAAATTATTCTGCCCTGCCCTAACCCGAAATCGGCCCGATAGGCATTATTTTTGGACTCCTCTTCCCGTACAGTGGGAAAGCCATGGTGCATTTGCCTCTGGCAACGTGTATCCTGATTTGATATTTAAACGTCCCCGCTTGAATTATCTGACGCAAGAGTACGTAACATGAGCCAATCCGATTGGCCCGCAACGCCCAAGTTGTCCCAACCGCCAGGATTGCCCGAGCGGCAAGGCCTGTATGACCCCCGCAACGAACGTGACAACTGCGGCCTGGGCTTCATCGCCCATATCAAGAACAGGAAATCCCATAGTATCGTCGCCCAGGGCCTGCAAATTCTGGCCAACCTGGATCACCGGGGTGCGGTCGGTGCCGATCCTCTGGCCGGTGACGGGGCCGGTATTTTGCTGCAAATTCCCGACCGCCTGTACCGGGAAGAGTGCGAGAAACTGGGCTTTACCCTGCCGGCACCCGGCGACTACGCCGTCGGCATGGTCTTTATGCCACGCAATGCCGCGACCCGGCAGAAATGCGTCGAGGCCTTCGAGCGGGTTATCCCCGAAGAAGGCCAGAGCATTCTCGGCTGGCGCCATGTGCCGGTCGATAATTCCTGCCTGGGCGAGAGCGTCAAGCCGATTGAGCCGGTGATCACCCAGGTCTTTATCAGGCGCGGCGACAACTGCGCCGATGCGGACGCCTTCGAACGCAAATTGTTTGTTATTCGCAAGCGCACCCACCACGCGCTGTGGGATTTCGATATCGAGGAAAAGAAGCAGTTTTATATCACCTCGCTGTCGACCCGGACCATTGTCTACAAGGGCATGATGCTGGTCGCCAATGTGTCGATCTATTTCAGGGATTTGGCCGACGAACGCACGGAATCGGCCCTGGCTTTGGTCCATCAGCGTTTTTCCACCAATACATTTCCGTCGTGGCCGCTGGTGCAGCCGTTCCGCTACATGTGTCACAACGGCGAAATCAACACCGTGCGCGGCAACATCAACTGGATGGCGGCGCGCCGTCACAACATGAGTTCGGAAATTCTGGGCGATGACCTGGAAAAACTGTGGCCCCTGATCGGCGATGGCAATTCGGATTCTGCGACCTTCGACAATGCGCTCGAATTGCTGGTCGCCGGGGGCTATTCCCTGTCCCACGCGATGATGATGATGATCCCGGAAGCCTGGTCGGGCAATTCGCTGATGGACGATAACCGCCGCGCTTTTTATGAATATCACGCCGCTTTGATGGAACCGTGGGACGGCCCCGCCGCCATGGCCTTCACCGATGGCCGCCAGATTGCCGCGACGCTGGACCGCAACGGCCTGCGCCCGTCCCGCTATATCGTCACCGATGATGATCTGGTCATCGCCGGGTCGGAAGTCGGCGTGCTGCCGATTCCGGAAAGCAAAATTATCAAGAAATGGCGCTTGCAGCCGGGCAAGATGTTGCTGATCGACCTGGAACAGGGCCGCATTATCGACGACGCCGAACTGAAGCAGACCCTGGCCACGGCCAAGCCCTACCAGAAATGGCTCGATCAGACACAAATACTGCTGTCCGACCTGCCCGATGAAATTTCGGCAATGACGCCGGACCGGCAGACCGTAAGGGAACGCCAGCAGGCCTTTGGCTACACCCAGGAAGATATCAAGTTCTTTATCGGCCCCATGGCCAGCGAGGGTATCGATCCACTCGGTTCAATGGGCAGCGATATTCCACCCGCCGTGCTGTCGGACCGGCCGAAAAACCTGTTCTACTACTTCAAGCAGAACTTCGCCCAGGTCACCAACCCGCCGATCGACCCGATCCGGGAAGAATCGGTGATGTCCC
>CBFDVE010000235.1:0-4730 GCA_965613205.1 uncultured Rhodospirillaceae bacterium | reverse complement strand
GAAACCTGCAAAGCCGTCCAACGTGCCATCCTTTTATGATAGTGGGTACTAGCATCACTTTGAAATCAAAGAGATGAAGAAGGAGATATGCCATGAAGAAAATCCTTGCTATATCCCTGATTATGGTCACCACGGCTTGTTCGACTGTGGAAGACAGCGTTGAGGCGGTGCAGAACATGTCGACCAGTCAAATCGTCGGCACCGTCGCCGGAGCCTACGTCGGCGGCACGCTGGGGGCCAAAATCGGCGGCGGAATAGGGCAATTAATGGCCATTTCCATCGGCGTCGTTGCCGGTGCCGGTAGCGGCTATACCCTCGGTACCCTGCTCGATCCGTCCGACTACGCCTTTTATAACGATAACGCCCAGCAAACACTGAGTGCGAAAAATAATGGTGTGATCACCCAATGGTCCAATCCACAAACGGGCAATGGTGGTATTTTTCGCGCCACCCGCAGCTATACCACCGGCGACGGTCGTTACTGCCGGGAATTCCGGGCCGCCATGGCGGTCGCCGGAACCATTGAAAACCGCATCGGTTCCGCCTGTCAGCAGGCCGATGGAACCTGGCTTTCCGGTGACGATGAAATCGGCTAGAGCACTATTCGGTCGATGCTGATTTTTCTAGTCGTGCTGGTCGGCGGTTATGTGCTGATCAATGTCGCCCTTTATACCTTTCAGCGCCGCCTGATCTACTTTCCCGATACCGCCGTTGCCAACCTGGCGGCCAGTGGTCTGGAAGATGTGCAGGAAGTGACTTTGCGCACGTCGGATGGTCTGGATTTGCTGGCCTGGGCCGGCAAACCCCAGGCGGGTATGCCGAGCGTTGTCTATTTTCATGGCAATGCCGGGCACATCGGCGGCCGGATCGACAAAATCAGACCCTTTTTAGCCGCCGGATACGGCGTGCTGCTGGTCGAATACCGCGGCTTTGGCGGCAACAAGGGCCGTCCTACCGAAACGGGGCTTTATGCCGATGGCCGCGCCGCCGTCGATTTCCTGAATACCCAGGGAATCGGTGTAAAGGATATCGTTTTGTATGGTGAATCGCTCGGCACGGCGGTGGCCGTTCGCATGGCCACGGAATTCGCCGACCGGGGCGATGAGATTCTGGCCCTTGTCCTGGAAGCGCCGTTTACGTCCGTGGTCGAGGTTGCGGCTAATCGTTTTGCGCTGTTTCCCATCAGGCGGCTGTTGCACGACCGGTTCGATTCGGCGGCGATTATTAATCGGGTCGGCACGGCGACGATGATCTTTCACGGAGAAAAAGACACCACCATGCCGATCCGCTACGGCAGAAAGCTGTTTGACCTGGCAGCCGATCCGAAAGAGAGTCTGTGGCTGGCCGGGGCCGGGCACAATGATCTTTTCGATCACGGCGGGGCCAGGGCCGTGCTTGACTTCATGGCCCGCGAGCGGGCAAAACAAGGTAAATAAATCGTAAAGAAACATGGCCTTGCGTGGTGTTTTTCTGTATACTACCAGACGTAGATGTTTGCTCGGGGCAATGGGACTCCCGGGGCGACTCGTAGTGGTATGCGATTATTGTGTTGTATATCAGTCATTTGCGGGGCCTGGTTCAGATTTTGGATTAAGGCCTGACAACAAGAATTGGGTTTGTGTAAATAATGGCATTGTGTAACTAATGGCATTGATACCAAAAGCAGTGACTTCTTCGCCACCGGTGAGTACGCCCAGCGTACGTCAGTCGTCGGTGTCGCGCAGCAGTGCCGCTAATGATGGATCACCCGTTGAAGAAACCAACGCCCAGGCCGGTGTATCGTACAACACGGCCATGCTGTTCCAGGGCAACGAGCAGGCCGGTGAGGGTGATCGCCGGGATGAGCCCCGCCAGGGACAAACCCTGGTCGAATACGCCGACAGTAGCCAGACTTTCGCAAATATTCTGGAAGAATCAGCCCTGTCGGCGGGCGGGCGTAGTGGCGGGCGAGCCGGTCAACGGGCTTCGTCGGGCTATGTCAACCGGGCCATTAATATTTACGAAAATACTGCCCAGATTATTCAGGGGACCGGTCCGGATCCGGTCGGATCGACCATCAGTTTGACCCTGTAATCTGGCAAATAAACCAAGGTGTGATGACGGTCATAGGCGGTGGCCAGTGAATGCGCCATGATGAGTGCCGATGTATCACCAGTCCGGATAAACAACATAAATGGCACTTTCAGGAATTCTTTCGGCCGCGGTATCGGGCCTTGCCAACGCTTCATCGCGGGTCGCGGTCAGTGCCGACAATATTGTCAATGCCAACACGGCGGGCTACCAGGCCAAGGAAATCAGGTCTTCCACCATCGTCACCCGGCAGGCCGCCGGCACGCGCTATGCGTCCGGCGGTGTCAGTGGCGTGGTTCGAACCAGGACCGATCCGACCCTGGCGAACGGGGCGAACGGGGCGAACGGCTCGAACGTCGATATTGCCAGTGAATTTGTTAACATCATTCAGGCCGATGTGTCTTATCGGGCATCGCTTAGGGTCATTGAGACGGCCGACACCCTGACCCGCGATCTGATCGATATCAAAGCCTGACCGGCATTAACAATTTGTTTGCGCTCACCAGGCTATATTTCCCAGGTTGTGCTACACTATGGGCCACAGGGAAAGCTTGAAACATGCCGGCAGCCGCTAAATCGACTTTTGATATCGCCATCTGGTTCACCGATACGGCGCTCGACCAGAACGAATATCTGCAACCCCAGAAACTTCACCGTCTGTTGTTCCTGTCCCAGGCTTATTTTGCCGTCGCCTATGGCGGGCGCAAACTGATGCCGGCGTTTTTTGTCGCCGATGAAATGGGGCCGGTCGAACCCAATATCTATAAAGCCTATGCCAAGGGCACGCCCGATATCGAACCGGAATTATTCCTGGCCGATGAGGTCGAAGCTTTTATTTCCAGCATCTGGCGGCGTTTTGGCAACTATTCCGCCGACCGGTTGACCCGTATGTGCAAGGAAACCCAAGCCTATACCCAGGCGATCCGCCGGGGATCCGGTGCCGAGATCAGCCATGATGCCATGCAGTTATCGTTTATCCGCGCCGACCAGGCACCGGCCATCGATCAGGTGGTCAAGCCCAAGGTCATGCGCTCCCAGTCGGGCCGGCCGGTCGCCGTCAAGGCCTGGGTGCCCGGAAGCTGAATTCCCGCATTATGGTATTTCGTTCTTTTATTCCGATTTACTGTTGCGGATCATCGCGACTTCGATAAACTCCCGATGAGCAAACGACTGCCGTGATATTGTGTTCTGGCAGTCCAAGAAGGTGCCAAAAGGCATTCGCTCTTATATTCACCAGGGAGAGGATTTTTAGCCATGTCTATTCATACAAAACGGGTCGCCGCGCTGACCATGGGGCTCGCCACGGCGGGCCTGATGATGACCGAACCGGCGCAAGCCAAGGTCGAAGGCGACACCGTGACACTGGGGTCGGCTGTTTCCATTACCGGTCGTTACGCGGTTAACGGCAAGCACACCAAGAATGGCTACGACCTGGCCGTCAAATTCATTAACGACAAGGGCGGCATTACGGTCGCCGGCAAAAAATACAAACTGGCGATCAAGTACTATGACGATGAATCGACCGCCCAACGGGCGACCCAGTTGGCCGAACGGCTGATCCAGCAGGATGGCATCAAATACCTGCTCGGGCCGTACAGTTCCGGCATGACCAAGGCCATCGCGCCTGTTGTCGAAAAATACGGTATTCCCATGGTCGAAGGTAACGGCGCCTCGCGCTCGATCTTCAACCAGGGCTTCCGCTATACCTTCGCCGTGCTCTCAACATCCGAACAGTATCTATCAACGGCCATTGATCTGGCCGCCCAACAGGCCAAGAAAGCCGGCAAGGATCCGGCCAGCCTGACCATTGCCTTAGGCGTTCGTAACGAACCCTTCGCCCTCGATATCGGTGCCGGTATTGAGGACGACGCCAAGCGTTATGGCATGAAGATCATCATCAGCGAAAAGTTCCCCAAGGAAGTTTCCGACATGACCAGCTTCCTGACCAAGATCAAGGCTTTGCGGCCTGACATTATCGTCGTTTCGGCTCACACCGTTGGCGGCGCCCTGTTTGTACGCCAGATGAACGAACAGAAAGTCAACGCCCCGATCGTCGCCATGACCCACTGTGAAGCGGCCAAAGTCACCGACCGGAAAACATTCGGCTTGGCTGGCGAAGGTATTCTTTGTGCCGGTCAATGGGCCCCGCAGTTGTCTTATAAAGACGACATTTTTGGCTCCGCCATGGACTACGCCAACACGTTCGAAAAGACCTATGGCTACGTTCCGCCTTACCAGGCTGCCGAATCGAGTGCTTCTGTACTGGTTTATGCCGACGCCATCCAGCGCGCCGGATCATTTGATACGGCGAAAGTCCGTGATGCCCTGGCGGCCACTGATATGCAGACCTTCTATGGTAACATCAAGTTTGCACCGACCGGCCAGAACATCGCCAAGCCGATGATCCTGCGTCAGGTTCAGGATGGGAAATACAAGTTGGTTGCCCCGGCAGCCTTCGCCGATACCGCCCTGAACTTTCCGCGCATGATGAAATAGAATAAACCGAGACGTTTGTTACCAGGAAATCCCGCCCTCCGTTATCCGGAGGGCGGGTGATCCTTTTCTACGGCGGAGAAAACTCATCGAATCGATCCTGTCCAATTTGAACCTGTTGTTCATCGCCCCCCCGTTATCCCTGCAACTGCTGGTCAACGGCCTGA
>CBFDVE010000234.1:0-4737 GCA_965613205.1 uncultured Rhodospirillaceae bacterium | reverse complement strand
AAAAAGGACGTGCCCCGCCGAATGGAAGGTGCCGTCGAAGTCCTGCACAAGGAATTCGGGGGATTGCGCACCGGTCGGGCCGCGGCCAGCTTGCTCGATCCGATTATTGTCGAAGCCTACGGGGCCGAAATGCCGTTGAACCAGGTCGGCACGGTCGGTGTTCCCGAGCCCCGTATGCTCAGCGTTCAGGTCTGGGACAAAGGCTTGGTTAAGTCGGTCGAAAAGGCCATTATGGATTCTGGTCTGGGTCTCAATCCCAGTGCCGATGGTCAGGTCGTGCGCATTCCCATTCCGGCCCTGACCGAGGAAAGACGGGTTGAACTGACAAAAATCGCCGGCAAATATTCCGAAGATGCCCGGATCGCCATTCGCAACGTCCGCCGTCACGCCATGGATGAATTGAAGCGGGCCGAAAAAGAGGGTGATATTTCGGAAGATGAACACCGGGATTACGCCCACGACATTCAGCAATTGACCGATCAGTACGTCAAGAAAATAGACGATACCCTGGCCAATAAAGAAACCGACATCATGCAGGTCTGATTGATATGAGCCCCGGTGATCCCAACCCCGCAGTGGTCCATAAAGTTGCCGATGAAGCCGTGCCGCCAAAGCATGTGGCGATTATTATGGACGGCAATGGCCGCTGGGCCAAGGCCCACAACCTGCCCCGCGCGGCGGGCCATCAGCGCGGCGCCCAGGCGGTCAAAACGGCTATTAAAGCCGCCATCGAAGCCGGTGTATCCTATCTCACCCTGTACGGGTTTTCATCGGAAAACTGGAAGCGGCCGCAAGACGAAGTGGAAGACCTGATGGGTCTGCTGCGGCTCTATTTGAAAAACGAAATCAAGAACCTGCACAAGCAAGGGGTCCGTTTGCTGATCATCGGTGATCGGGGGCGGCTGGATCCGGATATTATCAACCTGATTGATCAGGCCGAATCCCTGACCAACGATGATCGCCGCCTGACCGTCACCATCGCGCTCAGTTACGGCGGTCGCCATGAACTGACCCGGGTCGCCCGCCTGCTGGCGGAAAAGGCCGTGCGTGGCGAGATCGCGCCCGATGACATCGACGAAGAGATGTTTGCCGGCCATTTGTATACCCACGGTTTACCCGACCCGGATATTCTGATCCGCACCAGTGGCGAACAGCGGATCAGTAACTTCCTGCCCTGGCAACTGGCCTACACGGAATTTATCTTCCTCGATATCTTGTGGCCGGATTTTTCGAAACAGGATTTCGACGCCGCCATTGCCGATTACCTGGGTCGCGACCGTCGCTACGGCGCATCCCGTGGATAACGGGAATAGCGGTATTCATCATGTCATGGTGCGGGCCGCCGCCGCCCTGGTGATGATCCCGCCGGTTCTGGCGTTTGTTTACTATGGCTATCCGGTTTTTCATATTTTCGTCGCACTGATGGTTGCCTTGATGGCCTGGGAATGGGGGCGGATGGTCAGTGGTCAACCCAAGTGGCTGGTTTTGGGGGTTTTCTACATCGGCCTGCCGGTGCTCGCCTTGCTGTGGTTAAGGGGTGAAACCGAGATCGGGCGCAATACCATTTTTTGGCTGTTTGCCCTGGTCTGGGCCGCCGATACGGGCGCTTATATTACCGGCCGGTTGATTGGCGGGCCAAAGTTGGCACCGGCCATCAGCCCTAACAAGACCTGGGCCGGGTTGGCCGGATGTGTCGGTTCAGCCGCCCTGGTCGGGGTCGTGGTCGCTTATCTGACCAAATCCGGTGATTATCTGTTGCTGGCCGCCATCAGTGCCGTGATTGGCCTGGTGTCGCAGGGCGGCGATCTGGTCGAATCGGCCATCAAGCGGCATTTCGGGGTCAAGGATTCAAGCCAGTTGATCCCCGGTCACGGGGGCATTCTGGACCGGGTCGATGCGCTGCTGGCGGCGATCCTGGTCGCGGCATTGATCAAATTCGTCTCAGGGGGCAATATCATCCGATGGCCGTGACTGAAGCACAGCAAAAGACCGACCTGGCCCGCCGTCGGGTGACCATCCTGGGATCGACCGGATCCGTCGGCTGCAATACGGTCGATTTGATTGAACGGTCGCCCGCAGGCTACGTCATCGAGGCGTTGACCGCCAATCGCAACGTCGAGGAGTTGACCCGCCAGGCCCTGAAACTAAAGCCCCGTATCGCCGTGGTTGCCGATCCATCTTGCTATAATGACTTGAAACAGGCCTTGTCCGGCAGTGGCATCGATGTCGCCGCCGGGGCCGAGGCCGTCGCCGATGCGGCCTCACGACCGGCCGAATGGGTGATGGCGTCCATTGTCGGCACGGCCGGTCTGGTGCCAACCCTGAAAGCGGTCGAACGGGGCGCCATTGTCGGCCTGGCCAACAAGGAATGCCTGGTCTCGGCCGGTGATCTGATGATGGCCGAATTCAAACGCTGCGGGGCGACACTGATTCCGGTCGATTCCGAACACAGCGCCATTTTCCAGATTTATGATTTCGACGATCCGGGCAAGGTTCGGCGCATTGTCCTGACCGCATCGGGTGGGCCGTTCCGGCAAATGTCTCGCCAAGACATGGCCAGCGTCACCCCGCAACAGGCCGTGGCCCATCCCAACTGGGATATGGGGGCGAAAATCTCTATCGATTCGGCGACCATGATGAACAAGGGTCTGGAACTGATCGAGGCCTATCATCTGTTCGATGTAGACGAACAACAGATCGAAATTCTGGTTCATCCACAATCGGTGGTTCATTCCATGGTCGATTATGTGGATGGTTCGGTGCTGGCCCAACTGGGCTCGCCCGATATGCGCACGCCCATTTCCTACGCACTCGGTTGGCCCAGGCGTCTGCCGACACCGGCGGCGCGCCTGAACCTGGCGGAAATCGGCTCCCTGACCTTCGAGCCACCTGACCCGATCCGTTTCCCGGCCCTGGGGCTGGCCCGGCAGTGCCTGCAAACCGGTGGCAGCGCCCCGACGGTGCTCAACGCGGCCAATGAAATCGCCGTCGAAGGGTTCCTGGGCGGCAGGATCGGATTTCTCGATATCGTCAGGATTGTCGAGCGCAGCCTGGAAAAAGTCCCGGCGGCCCCGGTCGACACCCTGGAAGACGTTCTCGCCGTCGATCTGGAAGCCCGGAAAATAGCCCGTGATTTCCTTGAATAAAGCGGAAAATCAGACTACTTAAACCCCAACAATTTTTTCCCTCACAAACAGGTCCCAACAAAGTGGAAATTCTGGTCGATTACGTTTTACCTTTTCTGGTCGTTTTAACGATTCTGGTGTTCGTCCATGAACTGGGTCACTTTTCCGTCGCGCGCTATAATAAAGTTCGGGTCGAAGTGTTTTCCGTCGGTTTCGGTCGTGAATTATTCGGTTTCACCGACAAGCATGGAACCCGCTGGAAATTCTGCGCCATACCTTTTGGCGGTTACGTCAAAATGTTTGGCGAGGGCGAGGAAATCGCCGTCGAAGGGGGAGCGGAAGACGAAATGCGGACCCTGAGCGCGGAAGAAAAAGAAGTTTCCTTCCATCACAAACGGTTGGGCCAGCGGGCGGCCATCGTTTTTGCCGGACCCTTGGCTAATTTCCTGTTTGCCGCCATTGTCCTCGGATTGCTGTTCGGTATCGCCGGCAAGCCGTCTCCGTTGGCCGGCATCGGTTCCGTTCAGGCGGAGAGCGCGGCCGATGTTGCGGGGTTTGAAAACGGCGACAAAGTCACCAAAATCAACGATACGGATATTAAATGGTTCGATGATCTGCGCCAGATTGTCAGCACCAGTGCGGGCGTGGAATTAGCTTTCGAGGTCGAACGCGGTGGCCAGATGTTGCAACTTCTGGCGACGCCAAAAACCCATGTCAGGGTCGATGCCGATGGTGTGGAAAGTGAAATTGGCTTGCTTGGTGTCACCCCGGACCCGGAACAACTGGAATACATTTCTGTCGGCGTACTTGATGCGGCGTGGATGGGGATCGAGCGGACTTATGTTCAGACCGAGCAAATCCTTATGGCTCTCGGCCAGATTATCAGCGGTTCGCGGGGTGCCGATGAACTGGGCGGACCCCTGCGGATTGCCCAGCTTTCCGGCCAAATGGCCCAGGGCGGGGCGATCAGCCTGATCTTCTTCCTGGCCGCCTTGTCGGTCAATCTGGGCCTGATTAACCTGTTTCCCGTGCCCATGCTGGATGGCGGGCATTTGCTGTTTTATGGGGCCGAAGCCATTATGGGGCGTCCGGTCAATGCAAAAACTCAAGAATACAGTTTCCGTTTCGGGCTGATTCTGGTATTGCTCCTTATGTTCTTTGCGACGTGGAACGACTTGGTGCAACTCAAGGTTTTTGAGTCAATTAGAAACTTCATTACCTGATAACGGTTTGATTCCACAGGGGAGTTTACGTGAGGCGCTTGAGTCACGCCATTATTCCAATCTGTTTGTCGCTGCTTTCGGCCGCCGCCGTAGGGCTTGCGCCGGTGCCGTCCCGCGCCCAGACTTCCGGCCAGGCTGGTATTATTAACGAGATTGTGGTCGAGGGTAACCAGCGGATCGAAACAGGAACCATCCTTTCCTATATGCTGATCAAGAAAGGCGATGCGTACGATAATCGTCGCGTTAATCGCTCTCTGAAAAGCCTTTTCGGAACCGGATTGTTCGCCGATGTGACGATCAGGCGGCAGGGTCAGGCGCTGATCGTCGGCGTCGTCGAAAACCCGGTCATCAACCGCATAGCGTTTGAAGGTAACAAGGTTCTGGACGAT
>CBFDVE010000233.1:0-4749 GCA_965613205.1 uncultured Rhodospirillaceae bacterium | reverse complement strand
CTCGTCACGAAACAAAATAACAGGGTCAGAATGGTTCATAATATCTCGGAAATGCCCTAGTCGCCGCGATACCGGTAGCCGACTCCGTACAGAGTTTCGATATGGTTGAATTCGGGATCAAAGACCCGGAACTTTTTACGCAGACGTTTGATGTGGCTGTCGATGGTTCGGTCATCCACATAAATGCTTTCCCCATAGGCGGCATCAATCAATTGATCGCGGCTTTTTACATGACCCGGATTGCGGGCCAGGGCTTGTAAAAGCAAATATTCTGTTACCGTCAGGGAAATTTCCTGGCTGTCCCAGGTACACAAGTGCCGGACCGGATCGAGCATTAATTGGCCCCGGCGCAGGGTGTCTTTGCCGTCTGCCGCCGCCTCGCTGGCCTCGGCCCGGCGCAGGATGGCGTTGATCCTCTCGATCAGCAGACGCTGGGAAAAGGGCTTGGTGATGTAATCGTCGGCGCCCAGGCGCAGGCCCAGAATTTCATCAATCTCATCATCTTTCGAAGTCAGGAAAATCACCGGCATAGATGATACATCTCGCAATTTTTGCAGCAATTCCATGCCGTTCATGCGCGGCATCTTGATATCCAGCACGGCCAGGTCGGCCGGATTGCGGGTTAATCCGTTAAGCGCGCTGGCCCCATCCATGTAGGTTGCGACCCGGTAGCCTTCAGCTTCCAGGGCCATGGAAACGGATGTCAGAATATTCTGGTCATCATCGACCAGGGCGATGGTGTGTGTCATTGTCATTGCTCCTCGATTGAGGGGCAATTGTGGCGGCATTTGTGGCAGAAATATAGTCGTTTATGACCAAATCGACCGAATGGCCCTCAATGGCTGTGGCTGCCGCTTTGGTGTTTTTTACCGGCCATAGACCCGGCCTTGCCGATGTCAACCATCGGCGTGACCTGAGCGGCGGTCTGGGATTGCATCGGATCACCTTGACGCGTATCAATCAACGAGACCATTTTTTTCCAAGACCGTCGGATCAATACCTGGGAGCACAATGGGCACCGGAATTCGCCAGTTAATACAGTTTATTGCCGGATCTGTGCGCGATATTTTGCCGGTCATTCTGGTCATCGCCTTTTTCCAACTGGTGGTTCTGCGCCAACCCCTGCCCAATCTGGAAGCCGTTCTTACGGGGCTTATGTTCGTCGTTGTCGGTTTGGCCCTGTTCATTCGGGGCCTGGAACTGGGCCTGTTCCCCCTGGGCGAGATGATGGCCGAGGCCTTTGCCCACAAGGGCAGTCTGGGTGCGTTGCTGGCCTTCGCGTTCTGTCTCGGTTTCGGCACCACGGTGGCCGAACCGGCCCTGATCGCGGTCGCCGCCGAGGCCGCCGCAATCGCCGGTGAGGGCGGTGTTTTTGTCTCTACGGAAGAGGCGCGCGCGGCCTATGCACTGACATTACGCCTGACTGTGGCCCTGTCCGTGGGGATTGCCCTGGTGGTCGGTGTGTTCCGTATCCTGAAAGGCTGGCCGATCCATTATCTGATTATCGGGGGTTATCTGGGCGTCGTTGTTCTGACCCTGTTCGCGCCGGCCGAAATCATCGGCATCGCCTATGATTCCGGTGGGGTGACGACCTCGACCATTACCGTGCCGCTGGTCACGGCCCTGGGCGTCGGCCTGGCCAGCACCATCCGCGGCCGCAATCCCATGGTCGACGGTTTCGGCCTGATCGCCTTCGCCAGCCTGACCCCGATCCTGTTCGTGCTGGTCTTCGGCATGGTCGTGCACTGATGGATATGATCAGCCATATCCTGGGCACGGCGCTGTCGACCGTCACCGATGTTTTGCCGATCATCGTCATTTTATTCGGCTTTCAGTTCCTGGTCATTCGCAAGCCGATTGCCAACTTGAAAAAAATTGCCGTTGGTTTCGTTTATGTGCTGGCCGGGTTGACTCTTTTTCTGGTTGGCCTGGAACAAGCCCTGTTTCCTTTGGGCGAGGCCATGGCCCGGCAGTTGACCTCGGCTGATTTCATAGCACCCGGCAATGGCGGGTCACTGGTCGGACTGGCCTGGACCGATTACGTCTGGGTCTATGTATTCGCCGCCGCTATCGGTTTCGCCACCACCATCGCCGAACCTTCGTTGATCGCCGTCGCCATCAAGGCCGAAGGAATTTCCGGCGGCACCATCAAGGCGTCGGGCCTGCGCGTCGCCGTTGCCATCGGCGTCGCCTTCGGGGTCTCCCTCGGCACCTATCGCATCGTCAGCGGCACGCCGCTGCCCTACTACATCATGGCCGGCTATGGGGTGGTCATTGTGCAGACGTTGCGAGCGTCAAAACTGATTATCCCCCTGGCCTTTGATTCCGGCGGGGTGACCACATCGACCGTCACCGTGCCAGTGGTCACCGCGCTCGGTCTGGGGCTGGCCTCAACCATTCCCGGTCGCAATCCGTTGATCGACGGTTTCGGCCTGATCGCCTTTGCCAGCGTGTTTCCGATCATGGCCGTTCTGGCCTACGCGCAACTTTCGGAACTGCTGGCCCGGCGGCGCAAAAATGAAAACCAAACATTATGAAATATGTTAAGGAGTATGGAACATGAACCTGAAAATGATCATGGCACTTATCAGCGATGAGAAAACCGACGAGGTGATCGCCGCCGCCCGTGATGCGGGAGCCACCGGGGCATCGGTGATCACCGGCGTCAGGGGTGAAGGGTTAACGCCGGAAAAATCGTTTCTGGGCCTGGATTTATCGGCCCAGCGCGATGTCGTGCTGTTTCTGGTGGCCGAACCCAAGGCCCGTGAGATCCTTGAAACCATTGCGACCGCCGGCGAATTCGATGAAAAACCGGGTACCGGTATTGCTTTTCAGATCGCCATCGAAGATGCCGTCGGCATGTCGACCCAGGCCCCCACGCTGCTAACCGAAATCGAGGAAAACCTATGAGCACCAGTACCATTACCCGGGTTGCCGATGTCATGACCTCAAAGGTCGAAACCATCGACTGCATGGCGACGGTCGATCAGGCCATTGTCCAGATGCGCGACAGCGGCGTCAGTTCGATCATCGTCAAGCCAAAAAACGAAGATGATGAATACGGCATGATCGTGGTTTCCGATGTGGCGCGCCATGTGATCGCCAGGGACCGGGCGGCGTCGCGGGTCAACATATACGAGATAATGGCCAAACCCGTGCTGACCGTGCCGACGGACATGAACATCAAATATGCGATCCGTCTGCTGGTCCAGTTCAGCCTGTCCCGCGCCCTGGTGGTCGATGATAATCGCCAGCCGACGGGGATCATCACCCTGCGCGACATGGTCCTGCGCCATGCCCAGGATGACTGATCGTGCCGGACGCGATGCCCGTCAACTGGTGCGCGGGTGTCGCTCGGCTGCCTTGGCCACGGCGCTTGGTGGCAAGCGGTCCGGCTGGCCTTATGCGTCCCTGGTGACCACCGCGTGTGATGTGGATGGCAGCCCGATCCTGCTGCTCTCGTGACCTGGAAACAAAGTACGTATCATGTATGACGGTCTTGGCATGTTGCCGGCAAGGAACCGGTTGCGCCGTGATGCTGCCGCATCACAAGCCAGCGGTGACGCCGTCCGGGGGCTTGCCAAGACCGCCCGAAGGGTCCATTTTCCTTAGGTCTCGAGGCGTCGGAACCGGGCGACGATACCACCGGTATCGCCTGCCCGTCTCCTCCTGCCGAGACCGTTGGAAAATGGATCATACATGACACGTACTTTGTTTCCAGGGCACTAGCCGATCACACCCGCAATTTAGCCACCGAGGACCGCGCCAGCCTGTTGTTCGAAGCCGCCACCGGATTGCCGAACCCGCAAACCGGAGCGCGGGTGACGCTGACCGGGCGGGTGCAGAAAAAATCCGATGAAAACCTGGCCCGGCGATTCCTGGCCCGTCATCCGGGAGCCCGCAAATACGCCGGGTTCGCCGATTTCGGGTTTTATCGCATGACCGTGGAACGGGCTCATTTTGTTGGCGGATTTGGCCGCGCCACCTGGTTCGGGGCGGCCAGATACGTGTTCGAAAAAGAAATATCGAAAACGGTTGGCGGTGCCGAAAAACGCTTGATTGAACGGCTGGACCGAAAAAAAATCCAGGCTTCGGCGCGGCGGTTGTTCGGCGGAACGGCCAGGGCCTGGCAAATCATTGGGGTCGATCTGGAAGGCTGTGATTTCAGGTGTCGCAACACTTTTCGGCGCCTGACCTTCGAAAAACCGGCCAGATCGGTCCAGGGAATTCGCGCGGCGCTTGTGGATATCTTGTGAATAAAGACAAATAGTAAGGCTTCGGCGGGACTCCGAATTTCGTATGATGCATACTATAAAAGAAGATTCGCAAAACGGATTATTTCAACGGGAACGTGAACGGAAATCCATGGCGGGTGTAACGGCAATAATAGCAGTGGTGGCCTTGTTCATCGGGTTGGCGGCGATCTGGCTGGTCACCGATTCCATTGGAAAAATCGAAAAACGAACGCGGCGAATGGCCGATACCCAGATCAAGGCCCTGCGCCAATCCATAGCCGACCTGGGCCAGGCGGTGAGCGACATCAAGGCCGGACAGGAAGATATTCGCAACCGGGTGCGCGACGTGGTGCGCAACCGGGAGGCCGCCGATGGCGAGTTGGCAGCCTTGCGGCGGGACATGGACAGGGTAACCGGCGCACTGAGCCAGCCAACCACCAAGCAAAGCCGCCGTGGCGGGACCTAGTCCCCACACTCACAAAAGGATGACACGTTGGATCACTTTACAAGACTT
>CBFDVE010000232.1:0-4766 GCA_965613205.1 uncultured Rhodospirillaceae bacterium | reverse complement strand
CGAGGACTTCCTTGATCATCTCCGGGTCGAGGGCCGAAGTCGGCTCGTCAAACAACATAATCTTGGGGTTCATGCACAAAGACCGCGCGATGGCCACGCGCTGCTGCTGACCGCCCGAGAGCTGTCCAGGATATTTGCCAGCCTGTTCCGGAATCTTGACCCGTTCAAGAAATTTCATGGCGGTGGCCTCAGCGTCGGCCTTGGGCGTCTTGCGGACCCAGATTGGGCCCAGGGTGAGGTTTTCGAGAATGGAAAGATGGGGAAACAGGTTGAAGCTCTGAAAGACCATGCCAACTTCGGTGCGGATGTGGTCGATGTTCTTGAGATTTTTATCGAGCGTTACGCCATCGACAACGATGCTGCCCGCCTGATGCTCCTCAAGATGGTTGATGCAGCGGATGAGGGTTGATTTTCCAGACCCGGAAGGACCGCAGACAACGATCCGCTCTCCCTTGCGGACGATAAGATCGATGTCCTTCAGGACATGAAAATCGCCATACCATTTATTGACCTTATCGAGGTCGATGATGACTTCACTGGAAGCGGCAGACTTCAGTTGTACCCTGGAATTTTTTGTTTCCTGCATCTTTGTGTCGGCCATGTTTTTCTCCTCAGGTTTCCTGGATTACTTTTTGTGGCCAGTCGACAGTTCCATTTCCAGGCGGCGGCTGTATTTGGACATGGAAAAGCAGATCAAAAAGAATAGCGCCGCGCCAAATACCAGCGGTTCTTTATGAAGTCCAAGCCATGGCGTGTCCCTGCTTATCGAGCGCAACATACCCAATATGTCGAATAGCCCGATAATCGAGACCAATGTTGTATCCTTCAGCAGCCCGATAAAACTGCCAACGATATTCGGGATCATATGCTTCAATGCCTGGGGCATGATAATCAGACCCATGGTACCCCAATAGCCCAGACCTATGGTGTGAGCCCCCTCAGCCTGGCCCTTGGGAATAGCCTGAAGGCCAGCCCGAACAGTCTCGGCCATGTAACACGCATTGAACAGGCAAACGGCGATGATAACTTGAATCAGTTTGTTGAGGACAATTCCTTCTGGCATGAAGAGCGGAAACATTGTCGTCGCCATAAACAGCACGGTAATCAGGGGAACTGAGCGGAACAGTTCGATAAACGAGGTACTGAGCACCCGGATGACCGGCAGCCTGGAACGCCGACCAAGGGCAAGAATGATGCCGCCGGGCAGGGCCGAGGCAATGCCAATCCCCGATATGACGAGGGTGAGAAACAATCCGCCCCACCTGGTCCAGGGAACGGCTTCAACGTTCCAGCCCATTTGCCAAATATAAACCACGGCAAAGCTGAGCCCGAGAATGCCAAGAAGAATATTGCGCTGGTATTTTTCCGATGCCGCAGTCTTGCCAAGTAGGCGGATCAGGCATTCGGGCAGGCCGCGGCCGGTAAACACGCCAACGATCGAATGCGTGGTATTGCCGGCCAGGCAAACGATCGCGGCGGTAACCATGACCTGCATGAAGATGCCCTTGCCGCCACCCGCGAACAGGTATCCTGCCAGGAAGGGATAGAGGAACACCGTGGTCAGACCGATAAAGACCTTCGCCCTGACCCATGGCAGCCAAAGCGGCGCCATCCAGATGAACAGTAACAACCCGCCGAGATTGATCCGCCACAATTCATCTCTCGGATAGCGGCCATAGAAAATGTTATCGAGCCACGCAATGACACCTGCCCAGCAGGCGCCATCGATGCTGATACTGAAACATTCGCGCCGATTACCGGCAGTCCACACGGCATCGACAACCCCCCACTGCCACACTCCAATGACCGTAGTGTAAATAATATAAACAGAGATGATGGTGAGAACACTGTTGAATGTGGAACTGAACAGATTCGTCCGCATCCAGCCGATTAATGTAGTTTCAGATAAGGGCGCATTTCTGGCAGGTGTTTTTTCCGCTTTTATAATAGCCATGATCAGCGCTCCACCAGTTGAACGCGTTTGTTGTAAATATTCAGCAGCCCCGAAATAGTCAGGCTTACGAACATGTAAAAGGCCATGGTCATACCAACTATTTCAATGGCGTGTCCGGCCTGGTTCAAAGATGTCTGCATAAAAACAGCGACAAGGTCGGGATAACCGATGGCGATGGCCAGCGACGAGTTCTTGACCACGTTCATCCACAGACTGATCATTGGCGGCACGATCGCAGGCATCGCCTGGGGAATAACGACAAGTGAAAAAACCCGATTTTGCCTGAGGCCAATTGCCAGCGCGGCATCGTGCTGTCCTCTGGTTACCGATAAAATGCCCGCGCGCACGGCTTCGGCCAAATGCGCGGCATGATAGATGCTCAAGGCGACCAGAAGCGCCAGAAATGCCGGCGGAACGGTGGCGCCGCCAACGAAGTTGAAACCCTCCAGCATCGGCAAATCCCAGCCAAGCGGCGATCCGGTCACCGCAAAAACAATTCCTGTCGGGAAAATTATCAAAGCGGCGGATGGCATGAAAGTCGGGATTACCTGACCCGTCGCATCCTGACGTTTATGTGCCCAGCGTCTGAAAATAGCGGTCGCGATGACCGCGACGATAAAAGTAATACCGGTCAACCAGAATAGATCGCCGGGCACCGGCCATGCCATGTAAAGTCCGCGGTTATTCAGCAGGATAACGTCCGCTCCACCGGACAGATCGTAACTTTGCCTGATCTTGGGCAGCAGCGAGAAAATCCCCGTATACCAAAAAATAATCTGGATCAATAAAGGGGTATTGCGGAAAATCTCCACATAGGCCAGCGCCACCCTGGAGACCAGCCAATTGCTGGAAAGCCGCAGAACCCCAATGACAAATCCAAGTACGGTACTGGCCAAGATTGCCAGCACCGAAATATAAAGTGTGTTGAGCACACCGATGATGAAAATATCGAAGTAGGTGCCGATCCCGGGCACATATTCAACGAGTTTGAAGTCGGTGTCGAACCCGGCTTCAAAATTCAAAAAGCCAAAGCCGGAGCTCATCCCGCGTACTTCAAGGTTATGGGCCGTGGTTGAAATAAGATACCAAACCGCCCAGCCAACAACCCCTGCCGTCAGCAGCTGATAGAAAACCGCGCGAACACGCTCATCCTGGAAAAAATCGAACTTCTCCATTGGCCTGATACGTTCGGGTCTCTTCTGAGCATCGATGACTGCCAAAATATCATCCCCTGATATGTAAGAGTATGTTTGCGCAAAAAAATACCGGCGCTGAAACGAAACTGGCGCCAAACCTTTATTGAAAAGGATTTGGCGCCAGCAGTCCGCTAAGATAACGGTTAAGACCGTTGGCTTGATTTCTAACGCATTGGCGGCGAATACATCAGGCCGCCCTTGGTCCAAAGAGCGTTGGCTGTCCCTTCACGAGGAATGCCGATACCCAGTTTGCCACTGCCCATGTAGGCTTCATAGATTTCGCCATAATTGCCGACCTGTTTGATGACGTTATAGGCCCAGTCTTTGGACAGCCCTATACCTTCATTAAGAGCGCCTTCGACGCCAAGCATACGGCGTATTTTCACGTTATCGGAATTGGCGCGCATATCATCGACATTCTTGCTGGTAACGCCAAGTTCCTCGGCGTTGATCATGGTATAGATCACCCAGGTGACGAGATCCCGCCACTGGCTGTCGCCATGCCTTACGGCCGGTGCCAAAGGCTCTTTGGAAATCGTTTCAGGCAGGATGATATGATCCGAAGGAACCGGGAATGCCGCCAGGTTACCGGCCAAGGATGACTTATCGGTGGTTGTCGCATCGCAACCGCCATTCAGGTAAGTTTGGTCGCGGACGTTGAAATCCTCGAACGTAACCGCGCTAATATTCAAATTATTAAGCCGGCTAAAGTCGGCCAGGTTAAGTTCGGTCGTCGTGCCGGTAGTTACGCATACCTTGGCACCCTTCAATTGAAGCGCGCTGGTGATGCCGCTGTCTTTTCGAACGGTAAAACCCTGGCCATCGTAGAAATTGGGTTGCAGAAAATCCAGGCCAAGCTGGGTGTCACGGGACATGGTCCAGGTCGCGGTCCGCGATAACATATCGGACTCGCCATTGGCCAAAGCGGTAAATCGCATTTGAGTGCTGACCGACTGGATTTCCAATTTCGTCTTGTCACCAAATATGGCGGCGGCGACTGCTTGACAATTCGCCACATCGAGGCCGTACCAGTTACCATCGGCATCGAGGTTATAGAAGCCGGGTGAAGGTTGGCCGACCTGACAGCGCAAGTTACCGCGTTTTTTGACGATGTCCAGCGTAGATTCCGCCGAAGCGGTGGTAATGCTGGCAACAGACACCGCGGCGACCGCGGCGACCGATGCCAAGAGTGTTCCGAATTTCATCTTGTATTCTCCCTGTTAAGCTATAGTTTTTTTTGGAAGGGCCCTTAGGGTCCATTTCCTTATCCTCAAGCTCACCCCCAAGCTCACCCCTTTGAGACAGTATAGAATTGCTGTGTTTTGTCCAATCTTATTCTACCACATGACCTGACTGGAAAACACCATGGTGGCCTGTCGCGGATAATTTCGGACCCTGTTTCGGGCCTTGTAATGAGGGGGTAGAGTGGGCTCGGAAGGCCTTTCATGGCCGTCCCGAACAAACTCTGGCGTTGGATCGTTTTGACGAGGTGCGCCATGGATAAAGAAGGCGAACTACCTGACGTTCCGGTTCAGAATTGACGAAACAAGCGGGCCGCGCTGAAAGCGCCTATCATCCATCCTGCACTTGCAAGCTGGGCGCCGAAAATGACCCCC
>CBFDVE010000231.1:0-4803 GCA_965613205.1 uncultured Rhodospirillaceae bacterium | reverse complement strand
GGGCTTCCGATATTCGGCATCTGCCTGGGACACCAGATTTTATGTCTTGCCCTCGGGGCGAAAACATACAAGATGAAGTTCGGCCACCGGGGGATAAACCACCCGGTAATGGACATACCGGGCGGAAAGATAGTACGAATAACGTCGCAAAACCACGGTTTCGCGGTGGACGGCGGAAGCCTTCCGGACGAATTGGAGCTTACGCACAAAAGCCTCAACGACGGCAGCGTCGAAGGCGTGAGGCATAAGAAGTACCCGATTTTTTCGGTACAATATCACCCGGAGGCCTCTCCCGGGCCGCAGGACAGCAGCGATCATTTCGACCGGTTTGTATTACACATGCAAGAGCACAAGGACGGGAACCGTTGAAATCATGGTTTACGCGGCGCAAACAGACCGTAGCGCAAGACAGTTCGAAAAACGAAGAGGTCCTGCAGCTGCTGGAGGAGCTTAATTCGTTCGCCACGCGGCAGTCCAACCTGGAAGAGTTGAAAAAAGGCAGGGAACACTACTTCGGGAAAACCGGGCAGGTTTTCGAGGACGAACCGGACTTCGAGCATCGGATGAACTGTTTTCTGGAGTGGTTTATTTTCGATTTCAAAAGCGGCGGAGCGGAGACCTCCACCGTTTTTGAAAAATTCATCGATTCCAAACGCGAATCGCTTTCCAACGAAGAGATGGTGTTCCTCATGAACGTCGGAAAACATATACACTCCGTCTTCAAGGTCAAGTCCTGCAGTGACGGCGTGATAAAGATGAAGGAGCTTGTGGGCGGCAAGGTTTATCAGCTCCCGTCGGAAGACAAGCTCGAAAAAGGCGACCTGCTCGAAAGGAGGCTCCTCTGCCTGGAGGATTGCTGCTGTTTTTTCCATACATACGCTTTGCACCCGAAGCTCGCCTACAAGCCGCTTATGGCCGAACTGAAAAAGAGAAAAAAAAGCGGCCTGAATCCGGATTTCTTCGTACGCCTTCAGGCGATGCAGATTAAATGGCGCCGTTCCCGCCAGATAAATGTGCGGGATATCTACAGGTTTTAGGGCATGCCGAAACGCAAGGATATAAAAAGTGTTCTGATAATCGGCGCGGGGCCGATCGTTATAGGGCAGGCGTGCGAGTTCGACTATTCCGGCACGCAGGCCTGCCGTGTGCTCCGGGATGAGGGCTACCGCCGTCGCAGGAACGCCCGGATGCTTTGCTGCCGACGATGGGCGGACAGACCGCGCTGAACCTGTCTCTCGCGCTGTGGAAATCTGGAATCCTGAAAGAGTACTCCGTCGAAATGATAGGCGCGAATCCGGAAGCGATAAACAGGGCCGAGGACCGCGAACTGTTTAAAAATGCGATGAAGGAGATATCGCTCAGCGTTCCCAGAAGCGGATTCGCCAAAAACGTCAAGGAAGGTTTGAATCTCCTTGACGAGGTGGGCCTGCCCGCAATCATCCGCCCCTCCTTCACGCTGGGGGGTGGAGGAGGCGGCATCGCGCGCACGAAGGCGGAATTCACCGAAAAAATCGAGTGGGGGCTGTCGCAAAGCCCGGTCGACCAGGTTCTCGTCGAGCAGTCGCTTCTCGGCTGGAAGGAGTACGAGCTCGAGGTGATGCGCGATGGCGCAGACAACGCCGTCATCGTGTGCTCGATCGAAAACATCGATCCCATGGGCGTACATACGGGCGACAGCATCACCGTCGCCCCGGCCCTGACCCTGACCGACAAGGAATACCAGATCATGCGTAACGCCTCGCTGGCGGTATTGCGGGAAATCGGCGTCGATACGGGTGGCTCCAACGTGCAGTTCGCGGTCAACCCCGAGGACGGGCGGCTGATTGTCATTGAAATGAACCCCAGGGTGTCGCGCTCGAGCGCTCTCGCCTCCAAGGCGACCGGCTTCCCCATCGCCAAAATCGCCGCCAAGCTGGCGGTCGGCTATAGGCTGGATGAGTTGATGAACGACATCACCGGCATCACCCCGGCCAGTTTTGAGCCGACGATAGATTACGTGGTCACCAAGATACCTCGTTTTACGTTTGAAAAATTCCCCGGTACGGAACCGCTGCTGACCACCGCCATGAAGTCGGTCGGCGAGGCCATGGCCATCGGCCGGACGTTTGCCGAGTCCATGCAGAAGGGTCTGCGGTCCCTGGAAACCGGGCTTTGTGGTTTCGATGAAGTGGAAATCGAAGGGGCCGCCGGGGGCGACAAGGACGCGGTCAAGGCGGCCCTGGCCATTGCCAGCCCGGACCGCATCCTGGTTATCGCCCAGGCTTTCCGCCACGGCCTGAGTGTCGCGGAAGTTCAGGCCGCGTCCAGGTACGACCCCTGGTTCCTGGACCAGATCAAGCACATTATCCAGACCGAAGAACAAATCCGCGCCGACGGCCTGCCGAAAGACGCACCGGGCCTGCTGGCCCTGAAAAAGATGGGCTTTTCCGATCAGCGCCTGGCCCAGTTGACGGGGGGCAAAGCGGCGGGCGTGGCCGCACTGCGGCGGACCTTAAATGTCCATCCGGTGTACAAGCGGGTCGACACCTGCGCCGCTGAATTCCCGGCTAAAACCCCTTATATGTATTCCACTTACGAAGGCGACGGGGTCAACCCGCCGGAATGTGAATCCGACCCGACAGATCGTAAAAAAGTGGTTATCCTGGGCGGCGGGCCGAACCGCATCGGCCAGGGCATCGAGTTTGATTACTGCTGCGTCCATGCCGCCTATTCCCTGCGCGAGGCGGGGCTGGAAGCGATCATGGTCAACTGCAACCCGGAAACCGTGTCGACCGATTACGATACCTCGGACCGGCTGTATTTCGAGCCGCTGACCGATGAAGACGTGATCGAGCTGATCCGGGTCGAGCAATCGAAAGGCGACCTGCTGGGCGTCATTGTGCAGTTGGGTGGGCAAACCCCCCTGAAACTGGCCAACGGGCTCGAGGCCGCCGGAATCCCCATTCTCGGCACCAGCCCGGACGCCATCGACCTGGCCGAGGACCGGGAACGGTTCCAGAAACTGTTGCAGGATTTGGACCTGAAACAACCGACCAACGGCATCACCCGCACGGTCGAGGACTCCATCGCCATCGCCGACCGCATCGGCTTTCCCCTGGTCGTCAGGCCATCCTATGTGCTGGGTGGGCGGGCCATGGAAATCGTCCACGATCATGCCTCGCTGGCCCGCTACATGACCACGGCGGTGAAAGTATCGGGCGACAACCCGGTGTTGCTGGACAGCTACCTGCAAGACGCCATCGAGGTTGATGTGGATGCCTTGTGTGACGGCGAGGAAGTGTTCGTCGCCGGCATCATGCAGCACATCGAAGAGGCCGGAATTCATTCCGGCGACAGTGCGTGCTCCCTGCCGCCCTATTCCCTGCCCGACCCCATCGTCACCGAAATCCACAAGCAGACCGAGGCATTGGCCAAGGCTTTGAACGTGGTCGGCCTGATGAACATCCAGTTCGCGGTCAAGGGCGAGGACATCTACATTCTGGAAGTCAACCCTAGGGCCAGCCGCACCGTGCCATTCGTCGCCAAGGCCACCGGCGTGCCCATCGCCAAAATCGCCGCCCGCCTGATGACCGGTGAAAAGCTGGCCGATTTCGATACCCGCGACACCGCCAAACGGCCTCATGTGGCGGTAAAAGAAGCGGTATTCCCGTTCCAGCGGTTCCCCGGCGTCGATATAATTCTCGGACCGGAAATGAAATCGACTGGTGAAGTGATGGGGATAGATGTGGATTTCGCCCACGCTTTCGCCAAGGCCCAACTGGGGGCAGGCAGCCGCTTGCCGCTGACCGGCACCGTCTTCGTGTCGGTCAAGGACAAGGACAAACCGGCGCTGGAACCATTGGTGCGGCGGCTGATCGATCTGGATTTCAAGGTCATGGCGACCGATGGCACGGCCAAATACCTGACCGAGAACGGGCTTACGGTGACCGCCATCAACAAGGTTCAGGAAGGGCGGCCCCATTGTGTCGACGCCATCATTTCCGGCCAGGTGCAGTTGGTCATCAACACCTCGCACGGGGCCCAGTCTATCGCCGACAGCTATTCCATCCGGCGTTCGGCCCTGACCGAAAACATCCCCCACTACACCACCATGATGGGGGCCAGCGCCGCCGTTGGCGCCATCGAGGCCCTGAGCGAGGGCCAGGCGCACGGCGGGCTTGAAGTCGGCACCTTACAGTCGTACTTTAGCCGTTCATTCTAGGTTATTTGAGTTGTTGACGCGGTTTCCGGGTAAAGGAGATCGCGGCATTTTTTTAGGGATCGAGAGTTATGGATAAGCTGCCGATGACGCGGGAAGGACTGGACCGGCTGGAGGTTGAGCACCGCCAGTTGAAGGAACAGGAACGCCCGGCCATCACCAAGGCCATCGCGGTCGCCCGCGAACATGGAGACTTGAAGGAAAACGCCGAATATCACGCGGCGCGGGAACGGCAAAGTTTCGTCGAAGGCCGCATTTCCGAATTGCAATCAATCATCAGCCTGGCCGAGGTGATTGATCCGACCCAGCTATCGGGCGATGTGGTGCGTTTCGGGGCCACGGTTTTGCTGGCCGATGAAGATACGGATGAACAATCGACCTATCAGATCGTCGGCCGCCACGAAGCCGATGTGGACCAGGGCCGCCTGTCCGTGACCGCCCCCCTGGCCCGCGCCCTGATCGGCAAGTCGCTCGGCGACAGCGTCGAAGTGGTCAGCCCCGGCGGCGCCAAATTCTACGAAATTGTCCGCGTCGATTACGTTTAGGGTCGTGCCCCTCAAGCGCCGGGCGCGCTATTCGCGCTTGGCTGGGTCTCTGGAAGTCAG
>CBFDVE010000230.1:0-4803 GCA_965613205.1 uncultured Rhodospirillaceae bacterium | reverse complement strand
TTTCCTGACCTGGAATTCAGCGTCTCGACCGTACCGGTGACGATCAAATACAGATTTGTGATCGCCTCGCCTTCTTTAATGACGATCTCTTCCGGATTGATGGTGATCAGTTCGTTGTTGGCGAGGGGCCGCAAATCATCGGGTTTGATGGTCCAGAAATAACGGCAAAGGGCCAGAAACGCGCTGCGGAAATGGAATATCTGGAACGATTTGACCAGTTGGTGGGTGGTGCCGAACGGCGCACCGGAGCCGATTTCCCGCTCAGCTTCGCTAAAATCACCGGCCCGGTGGGACAGGATGATCATGTCCGACGGGTCGGTGCGAAAATCTTCCGGTTCGCCGTGGATCATACCACCACCGGCATCGATTTTCTTGACCGTCGCCGCAATATGGTAGTCGGCCTTGATCAATTCCAGTTCCTGGACCGTGATACCACCTTTGTCACCTTCCTTGACGACCATGCCTTCAAGCACCGAAAAGGCCGCAATATCGGCATAGTGGGCATAGGAAACATCGCCCTTCCGACCCAGGGCGCGAAACAGGAAAATATTGTTTTCGACCGGATGAGGAGAATAGAGCGGTCGCACATCAAGGCCGTTGACCAAATTCCATTGATCCTGAACCAGATCATGGATGTCAAAAAAATCGCCAAACAAGTCTTCATCGACGGATAACAAGGCCGACACCTTTTTCGCCACCGTCGAACGGACCAGCGGCGTGGCGTAATATTTTATCCGCTTGCCGGCGCGGATCAGGGTGGTGATGCCGGCGAAGTGATCGTCGTGACTGTGGCTATGAAAAATGCCTTCCACTTCGTTGATACCAATGCCCAAAGCCCGCAAAGTGGCCTCTATATTGGGGCCCGCATCGATCAGGTAAACGGCACCCTGAAAGATCAGGATCGAACTCATGGCCGGGCGCTTGACGTCCCAGCCATCGCCGTCGCCGGAATGGATGATATCGAAGTAACCACGTTCGATGTTGTGAAAATTCAGGGGATAGGGCGATTGATAAGTTTCACCCGCCGCCAGGTTCAAATCGACCTCGGCGTTTTCCCCTTGGTAGGAAATTTTATACTGGTTTGATCCGGTGCGCGTAATGTCGATGCCATCGGTAATTTCCACCGCATCGACACCGACCGGGATACCTTGAATGAAATCGCCGGAATTCTGAATATTGCCAAAGGCAAAACGCAACTTGATTCGCATCATTAAATCGGAAGTTTCCGGCGACACGCCGGTTTGTTCTATTTCCTGTTTTGATACCAAGCCGTAATTACCACGATAAATATATTCAAGCTGGGCTTTGACCTGATTGCCGTGGCCGATCAGCATAGGATTGCGTCCCGTATTATTGGGGTGTCCGGGCAGAAACATGCCCTGCCGGTAGAGCATCTGTAAAACCGGGAACTCGGCCAGGTTGCAGAAGCTGCCATTTTGCACCGGAACATCGGAAAGTAAAATGGCGTTGGGACCGGTTTCGCACGGCACTCCCTTGACCACATCGGGAATGATCAGGCCACGCAGCATCAAATGCTTGACCGCATCGGCCGGTGCCCCGCACAACATGCGAAAATTCGCCGCCGCTATTTCGATCCAGAAGATGCCCGTCGATACCTGGATTTTCCTGATCATATCCATGGCCCGACTATAACCCGTAGTACCAGGGCGCGAACAGCGAGAAGACAATCCACAAGATCACGATCAGAGGAGCCCCGGCCCGGAAATAGTCGCCAAACCGGTAGTGGCCCGGCCCCATTACCAGGATCGATGTCTGGTAGCCAATGGGCGTGGCAATGGCGCAATTGGCGGCAAAAACCACGGCAATGGCGAAAACGTGCGGATCGACCCCGGCTTCCTGCGCCACCCCGATGGCAATGGGTGTGAACAGCACCGCCGTGGCCTTGGCGCTGATCAGATTTGCCATCACGGCGGTAAACAGGAAAAACACCGACAGGATCACCGCCGGTCCGGCCCCGGCAATGGCCGCCGTCAGGTGTTGTGCCAGATAGGCCGCCCCGCCGGTCAGTTGCATGGCCGTGCCCATGGCCAGGGCGGCCGGGATCATCGTCAGTATTTTCGAATCCAGCGCCAGGGCGGCCTGGCGCAAGTTAAGGGCACCGGAAATAATCATCGCCACCGCGCCTAACATGGCCGCCCCGACCACCGGCATCAGCCCCGATGCGGCCAGGCCGATGACGGCCAGGAAGATCATCGCGGCCCGGCGCACATGATGGGTCACCGGCATCTCTTCGGTCGACCATTCCATCAGCACCACGTTGCGGTCCGTGCGCAGGGCCTTGATATCTTCCCGTTCGCCCTGAACCAGCAATACGTCCCCGGCTTCCAGCACCGTATCGGACAAGCGTGATCTGATCATCCGGGTCCGATGCTGCACGGCGAGCACGAAGCACCGGGTGCGCAACTGGAACCCGGTTTGGCGCAGGCGCAGGCCCGCCATGCTGGACGCCGGGGCGATCATGACTTCCGCCATCACCCGTTCGCCCTGATCCATGGCCGTCTCGCCGCCCGGTTCACCGGCGGCGGCTTCCAGCACCCCTGGATCATCCCGCATCACCGCCGACATGGATTTGCGCGAGGCCGCCGCAACGATCAAATCGCCCTGTTTGATTTCGAAATCATGATAGGGCGGTGTGACCAGGCGTTCGCCACGCAAAATCATGCGAACGCGGGCATCGGGTAATTTATTGATAATGCCGCCGACCGCCAGGGCCCCGATCAGTCGCGAGCCATGGCCGACGGTGATCTGGGTCATGAAGTGCTTTGGCGAACGAGACATAATGCGATGGGCCAGCGAACTGCGGTCGGGCAGCAGACGGGGCAGGAAAACCAGAACATATATCAGCCCGACGGCGGCCAATACCAACCCCGGTACGGTAAATTCGAAAAACCCGAGCTCGCTTTCGCCCATGCCCAGCAAGGCGCTCGACACCAGCAGGTTGGTGCCCGAGCCGATCAGGGTGGTCATGCCACCGAGCACCGAGGCATAGCTTAACCCCATCATCATTTTCGATGTCGCCCGGCCAATGCGGTCGGCCAGCACCTGGACCACCGGAATGAAAATAACCACCACCGGAATATTGTTGAGAAAACCACTGATCAGCAACACCATGACCATGACCACGGCGATCGATAGCCAGCCCCGACCACCGCCCAGGTTCAGCACCAGGCGGGCGACCTTGTCCAGCACGCCGGTCCGCACCATGCCCTGACCGACCACTAACAGGGCCAGCACGGTAAGCAAGGCCGGATTGGCAAAGCCCATCAGAAGTTGTTCGGCTCCCAGCGCATTGCCGCCATCCGCACCGGCCACCGGGAATAGATGAAAAAATACAATGAGGATGCAGATAACGCTGATCGAGGTCACCTCGATAGACAATTTTTCCCATACATAAAGCAGCAAGGCGCCAGCAATCAGGCCATAGGTGGCCCACATCTGAAACGCTAAATCGGCTTGTCCGGCGAGTTGGGAAGTCATCAAATGAGTTTACAGGCCAAAACGTGCTACACAAGCGTCAAGCGGTATGATATGTAGCCAGCCGCCGCGCAAATACCCGGCCCGGCAACCATCGCCAGATGGGGAATCGTCTAATGGTAGGACAGCGGTCTCTGACACCGTCAATCGTGGTTCGAATCCACGTTCCCCAGCCAACCCGCCGTCAAAAAAAGCCAGCCAGGGCGTTGACTTCGCTGGACCTGTTGTTGCCGAAAAACGGCCCGGTTTTTACAACAGCCCACCGTGACACCCCATGTGACGACATTGTGGGCAACCTGACCTGTCTGTTCCGCCAGGACCCGTGTCGTGTATCTTCCTTGCTTCAAAAATCAACAAACAAGGCGTGTCTACAAATCTGGGGCATCTCAGATTGCCGTTCTGGCGGGGTGCGCCGCAGCCAAAGGCTGCGAGAGGCAATCCCTCATTGGTCCGACGTTCTCACTACTCTACTCTAGGGTAATCGTAATATTTGGATGTAATTGTAGGTGAGTATTGATGGAAAATTATCTTTCCGATAACCACAGAGCAACCTTCTACAAGTCTCACAGGGAGCGTTCATCAGTCGTATATAAGAAAAAACACCGGAAGCAGTATGACCGGGAATTCGCCGATTTGACTCAGGCGTCTTCGTCTATGTCGGTGCTGGAGGTGGGCTGTGGAACCGGTATCTTTCTGCGATATCTGGAAGCGTGCGAATACCGCGAAATCGTTGGAATAGACATGGATGAAAATCTTGCGGATGTTCTTGAGGACTTGATGCGAAGTGAAATATATCTCGACGATGTGATGACAATTTTGAAAAATAAACTTAAGAACCGGCGGTTTGACCGGATTGTTCTGCTCGATGTCGCTGAGCATCTGCAACTCCCCGTATTGCTAAATCTAATGAAATTGCTTCGATCCCATATCAATGACGATGGAAGATTGCTTCTCCGCGTTCCCAATGTAGAATCGCCTTGGGGATTGCGAATGTTTTTCGGCAGTTTCGACCACGTCACACCTCTCGGTCCAGGACGAATGTTCGAACTCGGCAACATGACCGGCTGGTCATGCGATGGATGCTTTTCCCAAGAGCCGGGCAGGATATTGAGGCGCCTGAAAGAACGGCTCTTGAATGTGACGATAGGGGCCCTACTCAGCTATCACCCGGAAATCTGGACCGCCAACCTGCTGGCTGTGTATAAGGTGCAAGAAGGCGACGTAGCAGGTCCATCGATCCCATGAAGTGTTTGTTCGGTTCCGCTAGAGCACTTCCGAGATATTATGAACCATTCTGATGGGGCAGAT
>CBFDVE010000229.1:0-4804 GCA_965613205.1 uncultured Rhodospirillaceae bacterium | reverse complement strand
GCGTTCAGGGGGTCGGCGCACGCCCGAACCACATCATCCAGGCGTTCGTCGTGGTGCTGGGCCATGATCTCCAGCCGTTCCGGCAGGCCCAGAAACGGCCAGTTATGGCTCGGCAGGGTCAGGGTATCCTGCGGCAATGGCTTGAAAGTTTTCAGGCTATCCAGGTAGAGAGCCAGTGGGTCCTGTTCACAATGTTGCGGCCAGACGCTGACGTTAGGGGTGATCTTGGGCAAAATCTGATCGCCGGATATCAGCACCCCGGCCTCGGCACAATACAGGCACGCGTGTTCCGGTGAATGGCCGGTGCCGATCATCACGGTCCAGTGCCGCCCGCCCACATCGATGGCCTGCCCTTCGGCGATTTTGACGTATGATTTGGGGATCGGCGCGACCCGCTTAGGGTACGGGTTGCCCCGGCTTTCGACCTCGCCCATGATCTCGGCATTGAAACCAGCGGCGTGATAGAAACCCCGTGCCCGATCAACCAGTTGGTCGTTGTGTTTGTGATAGTACAGCTCACTGGCGACCCGCCACTCGGTTTCCGTGGTCCACATTTCAATGTCGAACTTGTCACACAGCCAACCGGCCAGACCCATGTGATCGGGATGGAAATGGGTGACAATCAGGCGCTTGACCGGTCGCCCGGCCAGGGGGCCATCGAAGATCGCCTGCCAGGCGTCTGTCGTTTCCGTGCGGTCGATGCCGGTATCGACCAGGGTCCAGCCATCGCCGTCTTCCAGCGCCCACAGGTTGATATGATCGAGGGCGAAGGGCAGCGGCATCCGCAGCCACAGGATGCCGGCGGCGACTTCGATGGTTTCGCCGGTTTCAGGCAACCGGCCAACGACGTTGACGAGAGGATCGGACAATTGATGGGCTCTTTTCTTTGGCCAGTTACATGTTGGGTTGTTGCGGCATGGAGGCCAGGAATTTTTCCGCCGAACCGGCTTTCAGCAAGGCCAGGGCACAACCGAGCTCTCGATCTTTCCTGGCCCCGATGGCGGGACAGTTGTCTTCGGCCAGGACCGGATGAGGTTGCGGCGCGGCCTCGCCGACCGCCGCCAGGGCACCGGGCAAATCGGCTTCCCGCCGCCTGGCTGGTTTTGCCTTGTCGTCAGACGGGCTGTTGTCGTTGGCCGCGCTCGGGGTCACCAGAAGTTCGATATCCGGGTCGATACCACGGGCCTGAATGGCCCGGCCATTGGGCGAATAATAAAGCTGGGTGGTCAGGCGAAGTGCGCCTTCGTATTGCAAGGGCATGATCGTCTGCACCGACCCCTTGCCGAAGGACCGTTGGCCCATGATGGTGGCGCGACCGAGGTCCTGCAAAGCGGCGGCGACAATTTCCGAAGCCGAGGCCGATCCCACGTTGATCAACACGACAATCGGCCGACCATCGGAAAGGTCGCCGTTGTGAGCCCTGAACACCCGTTCATGACGACCGCTGCGGCCTTTCACCGAAACGATCACTCCGTCATCGAGAAAGGCATCGGACAAGGCCAGGGACTGGCGCAGCAGACCGCCGGGATTGCCCCGCAAATCGAGCACGATACCGGCCAGGCGCTGGCCCAGGGATTTTTTTAATTCGGCCATGGCGCGGGCGATTCCCGGTTCCACTTTTTCGGAAAAATTGGTCACCCGGATATATCCCATGTTGCCTTCGGTGCGCCAGCGCACGGACCGCACCCGGATCACGGCGCGGGTTATGTCAACATCAAAAGGCGCCAGATCGGCCCGGCTGATGGTCAGGCGAATGGTCGTGCCAGGCCTGCCCCGCATCATCCGCACCGCGTCCATCAATGTTTTGCCTTTGATCGACACCCCGTCCAGGCCGGTGATCAGATCACCGGCTTGCAGACCGGCCTCGTAGGCTGGCGTATCGTCGATCGGGGTGACCACCAGAACGTAGTCGTCCTGCATCGATACCTCGATCCCCAGGCCGCCGAACTCGCCGCTGTTGGCGACGTTCATTTCGCGCAGTTCCTGCTCGTTCATATAACTGGAATGAGGGTCCAGCGACGCGGTCATGGCGTCCAGCGCCCGCTCGATCAGGTCGGCGGGTTGCACGGATTTCGCCTCGGGCATACCGTTTTCTCCACCGGTCATGCCCTTGAGGGCGGCGTCAATCAACTTCGCCGCATCAAGTTCGCGTACATAGTCCTGCCGCACACGGCCAAAGGCATTGCGAAAATGATCAAGCTGGCGGTCATATTCAGAATTGCCTGCCTCGCCGGGCGGGATGGCATAGGTGGCATAGGCGGCGGCGAAACGATTAAGCTCGCTTTCGGTTTGCGCCGACGGATCGAGCTGGTCGCTCAGTATGGAGCTCAGGCCGGAACCGGCATCCTCCACGGCACAACCGGTCAGCGACGGCGCCATCGCCGCAACCAGGATCAACCCCGGCACCAGCAGCAGGGTCCGGGGTGTGCGGGCAAGCCGGGCCAGCCATTTTATTTTTCCGTACATCATCTTCATTTGCGTTCGCAATCAGCCATCATTGGTAATCACTTTGATCAGTTCTTCCAGCACTTGTTCGGCGTCGTCGTTATCGACCTGACAGGTACCGGCATTTTCATGGCCACCGCCGCCGTATTTCAGCATCAATTCGCCGATGTTGGTTTTCGAGGATCGGTTGACGATGGATTTACCGACCGCATAAACCGTGTTCAGTCGGTTCAGGCCCCAAATCTGGTGAATCGAAATATTGATATCCGGATATAGCGCATACATCATAAATCGGTTGGTGGCATATATGGTCTCTTCGTAGCGCAGGTCGAGAATGCCCAGATTGCCAGTCACCGTGGTACAGCGCCGGATTTGATCCTTCGCCGGTTCCATGTGTTCCATATACAAATCGACCCGTTCCCTGACATCGGGCAGGTCGAGAATTTCCGGCACCGAATGATCGCGGCAGTAATCGATCAATTGCATCATCAACTGGTAATTGGAAATCTTGAAATCCCGGTAGCGGCCAAGGCCGGTGCGCGCGTCCATGATATAGTTGAGCAATACCCAGCCGCCCGGATTAAGGATTTCATCGGACGAAAACTGGGCCGAATCGCTTTTATCGACGGCGTCCATCATCTCGTCGGTTACATTGGGGAACTTGTCGGCCCCGTAGTGTTGGTAGACGACGCGGGCGGCAGAGGGCGCATCGGCATCGATAATATGATTATCCGGGTCATCTTCAAGCCGCACCACTTCGCTTGAATGATGATCAAAGGCCAGATAAACGCCCCGCACATAAGGTAAATTAGTGGTGATGTCGGTATCCGACACCAGGATCGTTCCGTCCTGCATGTCCTTGGGGTGAACGAATTTGATCTCGTCGATCATGCCCATTTCCTTGAACAACACGGCGCACACCAACCCGTCAAAATCGCTACGGGTAACCAGCCGGAATTTCTTATCACTCATGACATCCCCTTATCATATCTTCTTTTAGACGCCTTATCGCGTTCATAGCGATGACCGGACAAACAGCTTATTGCCTCTCACGCAGGTGTCAACAATATCAGTAATTTAGCGTAACTCTCTTGCCGTCCACAATGCCGCCATGAAAACAAATACCGCACCTGCCTGATGGGCGGTCGCGAGCGGCACCGGAATCACCAGCAACAAGGTGGTGATGCCCAGAACAACCTGAACCAGGATCACCCCCGCCAGCACGTTGACCGCCAACCGGGACCTGGATGGCAACACCAGATAACGCCCTTTCAACCAGAATACCATGACCAGCGCCGCCAGACTCAAGGCCAGCAAGCGGTGATTGAATTGAACCGTTAGAATATCTTCGAACGCGCTTAAGTACCAGGGCGAGGTCCCATATAACCCTGCGGGCAAAATAGAACCATCCATTAGCGGGAATGTATTGTAGGCAAAACCGGCGTCGAGCCCGGCGACAAACCCACCGGATAACGCGGTCAGCAACGCCAGCCCGGCCAGGATGGTGGCAAACCGACCGAGATTCGTACGCCCCGCCGGGAACAACAGCGCCAGCGCCACCCATTGCATATATCCGATAATCACCAGCGCCAGACCGAAATGGGCGACCAGCCGATACTGGCTGACATCGGGCCGCTCGATCAGGCCGCTTTTAACCATGTACCACCCCATCAGGCCCTGTAATCCGCCGAGCACAAACATAATTGCCAGCTTGCGGGCCAGGGTGCGGTCGAGCCAGCCGCGCATCCAGAAGAAAACAAATGGCAGGAAAAAGACGACACCGATAATGCGGCCCCACAACCGGTGCAGAAATTCCAGCCAGAAGATCGATTTAAATCCGGCCAGATCCATATGGGCGTTGACCTTGCGAAATTCCGGCGATTGTTGATAGCGTTCGAACACTGCCCGCCATTGGCTTTCGTCCAGAGGCGGCAACCAGCCGGTGACCGGGCGCCACTCGACCATGGACAAACCGGAATGGGTCAAGCGGGTAACTCCGCCCAGCAACACCATGACCAGCACCATGATCGTTGAAATCAGGGTCTCGTTTCGGCTCGGCCAGACGACCTTGTTCAGTTCGATGCGCACCTGGCGAAGAAATTCAAGCGGATTTGATTTGGCCATTTGCGCCAGTAACTCTTCTTCTTTTGTACCCGCAGGCAGACGATTCCACGCCATATGCAGGAAATATTGAGCCAATCCCCGGCCACTTATCACCCGGCAACCCTGAATTAACGCCTCGGGCAACCACTTTTTCCATAACCATTCGCCGCGCCAAACACCCGCACGGCTGGATTTGCTTCTATCTAGTGAGTTGTACGCCCAATGGCAAGGCCAAAATCATCTCCGGAACGACCAA
>CBFDVE010000228.1:0-4809 GCA_965613205.1 uncultured Rhodospirillaceae bacterium | reverse complement strand
GCTCGCTTTGGGAGGCGTCGGGTCATTGGCAGAAATTCGCCGCCAACATGTTCACCGTCGCGGACGAAGGCGACCGGGTATTGGCGCTAAAGCCCATGAACTGTCCCTGCCACGTCCAGATTTTCAAGCAAGGCACCACCAGCTACCGTGATTTGCCGGTGCGAATGGCGGAATTCGGCTCGTGCATCCGCAACGAGCCATCGGGTGCCCTGCACGGCCTGATGCGGGTCCGCGCCTTTACCCAGGATGATGCCCATATTTTCTGCCGGGAAGAAGATATCACGTCAGAAACCGAAGCGTTCTGCGAATTGCTGCTGAGCATTTACAAGGATCTCGGTTTCGACGAGGTCAAGGTCAAGTTCTCCGACCGTCCCGAGACCCGCGCCGGGTCCGACGACACCTGGGACAAGGCGGAAAAGGCCCTGAAGGAAGCGACCGAAGCGGCTGGTCTTGATTGGCAGCTTAATCCCGGCGAAGGCGCGTTCTATGGTCCCAAGCTGGAATTCGTGCTGCGCGATGCCATCGGCCGGGATTGGCAGTGCGGCACCCTGCAGGTGGATTTCGTCCTGCCCGAACGGCTCGATGCGACTTATGTGGCCGAAGACGGGGCCAAACACCGCCCGGTCATGCTGCACCGGGCCATTCTCGGCACCTTCGAGCGCTTCATCGGCATTCTGATTGAAAACACCGCCGGTCGCTTGCCCTTGTGGCTGGCCCCGGTTCAGGTGGTGGTGACGACCATAACCGATGCCGCCGACGACTATACCATCAGGGTCAAGGCGGCCTTGGACTGCGCCGGAATTCGATCCGAGATCGATCTCAGGAATGAAAAAATCAACTACAAAATTCGTGAACATTCGAGCCAGAAAGTGCCGGTGATCTTCGTCGTCGGGGCCAGAGAGGCCGAAGACGGCACGGTTGCCGTGCGCCGGTTAGGTGGAAAAGAGCAAGAAATTCTTGCGCTTGATGAAGCAGTCGCTAGACTTGCTCCGGAAGCTGCCGGTCCCATGGCCGGGCTTTGATCTAATTTGTGCAAATGTGACTTAACAATCAGGAGTTTTTTAAAATAGCGAGACGCCCAATGAATCAGGCGCCGACCCGCAAGGGCCCGCGCGTAAATGATATGATCGATGCCCCCCAGGTTCGGGTCGTCGGTGCCGACGGTGAAATGGTCGGTGTGATTTCCGTTGAAGAAGGTATAGAGCTGGCGCTCGACTCAGGCCTCGACCTGGTCGAAGTCTCGCCCAATGCCGACCCGCCCGTGTGCAAGGTGCTGGACTACGGAAAATACAAATACGAAGAACAGAAAAAACGCAATGAGGCACGGAAAAAGCAAAAGGTCATCGAGGTCAAGGAAATCAAGATGCGGCCGGGCATCGATGTGCACGACTACGAAGTCAAGATGCGCAACGCCAACCGCTTCCTGGGTCACGGCGACAAGGTTAAATTCACCATCCGTTTCCGCGGTCGCGAAATGGCCCACCAGGGCCTGGGCATGGATGTGCTCAACCGGATCAAGGAAGAACTGGAAGACCAGATAAAAATCGAACAGTTCCCGCGTATTGAAGGGCGTTTGATGGTTATGATCGTCGCGCCTAAATAGATTCCAGCTTTGTCCCCTGCGCGGGTATTTTTTAGTGCCTCTTTAAGGTAAGTGCCCCTGCGGGTGCGCTCTTCGATCTTGCCGGGCTTCTGGAAGTCCGACCATACGCGGTGACAACGTAAGTCTTGCCAAACCGGGCTCCCGCCGGGCGCACCAATTTTCTTGACTTTTCTCGATTAAAGGATTATAGTCCTTTCAACGAAGTCGCACACTCGTGCCCAGATTCTGGGCCGGGTGTGTTTTTTTGTGCGCTAACGACCTGTCGAGCCGTCCGGAATACTCCGGGCGGCTTTTTCTAAGTCTACCTGAAAGGACCAATTTGATGACCTCCTCCACTTCTCATCGTACCTCCGTCTACCTCTCTTTCCTGAAAGCCCCGCAAGTTCCCGACGAAGCCTACGGCACCAACCAGCGTCAGGTTTCATCGTTGCTGCGCAGCACCCAAGACGGCCAATACCCGGCGCTTTACGCCGATGGTCTGTGTCAGGGTTCCAAGGCTGCTGTTGATGAATATCACGATTTCCTGGAACAATTAAGCGATGCCGACCCGACACGCGCGGTGCATATGCACGGCAAGGTGATCGCCGAAATGGGTAATCAAAATGCAACGCCAAGCGCCCTGCGCAAGGTCGCCGGATTGTTGCAGCGAAAGGGTCGCAACGGCGATACCGTGCTGGCCCATATCACGCCACAGGAAGCCGCTCTGCTTGAACGCTTGGGCGGTGCCGGAACCCGCAATCCCGAAACCGGGCTGATGGAATTTTTCCCGGTCGATGTGGATGCGCACACGCGTGAAGGCTACGACGTTAAGTCCTATACCCGTGCGTCGCCGGGCACGGGTGGTTCGGGGGCGAACGAAACACCGACCGGGAACAATGCTTCCGGTTATCCAATTTCGAAAGTTGTTGATAATCCGACCGTTCGTCCATACGACGGTCAAGGCAGCGGTCCTTTCGGTGTATCAAGAGAAGATTCAAAAGGAAATACCTACCCACACAAGGGTGTCGATTTCGTAGTAGAGCCGGGAGACACGGTGAAGGCAGCGGCATCAGGCACCGTCACCAAGATCGGCACCGTATACGGGGATAAAAAAGAACCCGATGAGCCGGTTTACAAATCGGTGGAAATCACCACCGAAGACGGAAAGATCATTCGCCAGTTTTATCAGGTGCCGTCGGTAAACGTCGGCGACAAGGTAAAAGGTGGGGAAACGGTGGTTGGCGTAGCCCAGGATGTGTCAAAAAGGTTTCCTGGTAAAACCGACGAAAACGGCAATCCGGGCAAACCAATGACGAATCATATACACGTAGAAGTTCGTGATAAAAACGTTATCATTGATTCGTCTAAAAATGATAGTCGCCGATACGGTGTTATCAAGCCCAAATTTGGCAACTGAAATTCCGTTTAGTAATGCCGCCAACAGGAAATTCGTCCCGTGAAAAAACTCACATCAGCACCTATAGCCATGTTCCTGTTGGCGGTTCTCTTCATGCCAGACGTGGCGGACGCCCAAGAATATGAACCGGCGATTACCGATACGAACGTCGTCCGTTTGGTAGATGTGATGGATGTGTACAGATGCGAAGACGGCACGACGACGGCGACCTGCGCGGCGATCAGCTTTATCATTTGTTTTAAACTTAATGTCAAAGCTCATTGTGAGCGAATTGGCGTTCCCCGTTTGCCCGACGACCCCGGAATGCGACGGGTAAATAAAAGCCGCATATATTTTAGAATCACTTCATTGCTTAGACATCCGGATTCCGAAAAAATTACTGCTGCCAATCCGTTGCAAGCCATCTACATGTTTATCCAGACGGGAACGATGAAAGGTGATGGATCGGAAAAGCCGTTGCCGGGATTGGCCACCTATTCGGACGAAAATTTTGCCTACGCTGCAATTTGGTTTGTTTTCCGTCCGGTCAATGGCGTCTTGAAGCTGATGGTTTGGGATACCTTCTATGATGAAGGCGGGTGTGACGACGATACGCCCATGTGCGATTTTAACGGCGCACCCAGTCGTGTGTTCGATGAGTTTAGGTCCAAGCCATAAAATCAGGCCACGGCTCGGGAAATCGCCGTGTCACACTCTCGTCACACTCGGGGGAGAATAAGGGCGATATCTGAGGACAGGCCGGGATAACGACACCGAGCTAAACCGTTCAAATCATTTATCCTCTTCTGTCCCCGCTTGTCCCCATTTCTCAATTGCCCAATATTCCTAATCTGGGGGTCACAGGTTCTGCTGCTGTCGGGCGCACCAAATTTTCGACTGTCCGGCCCGCAGGGGTGGGTTCATGAATGCTCCAGATCCAGGGCATATCCGACGGCGCGCACGGTCCGGATCACGTCCGGTTTGTCGCCTTCGTTGACGGCCTTTCGCAAGCGCCGGATATGAACATCGACCGTGCGGTCCTCGACATAGACGCCTTGACCCCAAACAAGATCGAGCAGGCGTTCGCGGGAAAATACATGTCCCGGCCTTTCCATGAAAGTGCGCAGCAGCTTGAATTCTGTCGGCCCTAAATGCACGGAAATCCCATCCCGAAAAAACTTGTGGCGGGCCAGGTCCATCTCCAGGTCACCACAGATAAGCTTGTCATCGACACCGGTGGTGGACGATCTTCGCAGCAAAGCATTGATGCGGGCGATCAATTCACGCGGCGAATACGGTTTGACCAGATAATCATCGGCTCCCGTATCGATACCCCGCACCCGGTCGTCTTCCTCGCCGCGTGCGGAGACCATAATAATCGGAACATGGCGGAATTTCTTGTTCGCCCGCAACTGGCGGCAGACTTCGATACCGGCGATTTCCGGCAGCATCCAGTCGAGCAACACCAGATCCGGGCTTTCGTCCCGCGCCATGTCGAGGGCCGACTGTCCGTCGCTCGCCGTCACCACCTGGAAGCCTTCTTTTTTCAGATTATAAGAAATCATCTCGGACTGGGCGGGCTCGTCTTCGACCACCAGAATACATGAAGCCATATCCGTTACCCTTTTCCGATAGGTGCGGTGACGATGGTCTGGCTTGTTTCGTCGTCTTTGGGCCGTTCGTCTTCCGGCATCTGGCCCGAAACCATGAAGTGTACGTATTCGGCAATATTGGTTGCATGATCACCGATCCGTTCGATGTTCTTGGCGATGAACAACAGATGCGTGCTTGGCGTGATGTTGCGTGGGTCTTCCATCATGTAGGTCAACAG
>CBFDVE010000227.1:0-4822 GCA_965613205.1 uncultured Rhodospirillaceae bacterium | reverse complement strand
AATTCGGGCACCGGGTTTTGCTCATCTGGCCGGTTTTGATGAAATGATCAGAGGCCATATGCTATCTGATGTTGTTGCGATAATTGGTACTCAGGACATAGTCTTTGGAGAGATAGACCGGTAATGGCTAATTTACGCGACGGGTTGGAAAAGAAAACGCTGACAACGCTAGTGTCATCGAAAGCGATTGGCAGAATAGACAAGTGGATTGACAAATATCCGCTCGAGCAAAAAAAATCTGCTGTTATGGCTGCGCTGCGAATCGCACAAGAAGAAAATCAGGGGTATTTGACGACTGAATTAATGAATGCGGTTGCCCAGTATCTAGGAATGCCGAATATCGCCGTTTATGAAGTGGCGACATTTTATTCTATGTACGAACATAAACCGATTGGTAAACATCAGATTTGTGTTTGTAACAGTATATCGTGCATGTTAAACGAATCAGAGGAGCTCTTTCATTATCTCCAAGAGCGCCTGGGCGTAAAACCTGGCGAGGTCACTCAAGATGGAAGGTTTTCAATCAAGGAAGTGGAATGTTTGGGTGCTTGTACGGGTGCGCCAATGGTGATGATTGGTAAAGAGTATTATGAAAACCTTACCCATGAAAAAATGGATAAGATTCTGGAAAGCCTCGATTAGTGCATTTTGTTGCTGCAGGTCAGACTGAATATGAAACAGGATTATAACGTCAACATGAAAATCTGCGGAGAGCCTCATGGCTAATGAAGTATGTTTTAAAAATATGCATCTGGATCGACCGTGGACATTGGAGACCTACCAGTCCAGCGGTGGTTATAGCGTATTAAAAAAAATATTGCGGGAAAAGACTCCGGCCGCAGAAATTATTGATGAACTGAAAACGTCAGTGTTGCGTGGTCGTGGTGGGGCTGGTTTTCCAACCGGTTTAAAGTGGAGCTTTATGCGTCGGGACGAACCGGGGCAAAAGTATATTGTTTGTAACTCGGATGAAGGCGAGCCTGGCACTTGTAAAGATCGTGATGTCCTTAGGTATAATCCGCATGCCTTGGTTGAAGGCATGGCAATCGCCGGGTATGCCATCGGTTTTTATCTGTTCGAGCTGGTGGGCCGGACGATCCTCAATTTCTACGGATATGAGGACGCCTTCGCCCAATTCGCCGGACGTTATAATGACTATGGCGCCTGGATTGTGCTGATCGCCGGGGTCACCCCCATTCCATACAAGCTGATCACCATCGCCAGCGGCGTCACCGGGCTGGACCCGGTGGTGTTTATGGTGGCCTCCGTGCTGTCGCGGGGTTTGCGCTTTTTCATCGTGGCCGGGTTGCTGTGGCATTTCGGCGAACCGATCCGGGTTTTTATCGAGGCCCATCTGGGTAAATTGGCAGCCGCTTTTTTCGTCCTTTTGCTAGGCGGATTCGTCGCCATCAAATATATTTTCTAGATGATTTTTGAACGCCTTGCCCCGTGGGCCCCGTGGGCCATCGTCGCCGTCGCCATGGCGGCCCTGTCGATGGCGCTGATCGCCCAGGACCTGTACGACCTGGAGCCCTGTATCCTGTGCCTGTATCAGCGCCTGCCTTATATCGCCACCGCCCTGCTCGCCCTGCTGGCTTTGAAGCTGCCACCCGGATCGAACGGCATCGCCGCCATTGTCGGCCTGTGCGGGGTGATATACCTGATCGGTTCGGGTATTGCCGTGTATCATGTGGGGGTCGAACAGCACTGGTGGGTGTCGGGCTGTACCGGGGCGGGGGTCGGCGAAATGTCCTTCGATCAACTGCGTTCGGCCCTGACATCGAAGGCGGCCAAAGCCTGCGACGATATCGACTGGACCCTGTTCGGCATCTCCATGGCGATGTATAATGTGGTCTTCTCGGCGGGCCTGGGATTAATAGCAATCTGGGCCGCCCGCCTGATCTGGAGGAACAATGAGCCGATACCAACGCCTGCCCGGTGACCTGACCAAAGATCAGATGATCGACCGCATGATCCGCGTCGATCAGGCCGGTGAATACGGCGCCGTGCGCATCTATGAAGGCCAGTTGAGCGTGCTCGGAAAATCGGCCAAGGCCCCGGTGATCAGCCACATGCTGGATCAGGAAACGGAACACCTTGCAACCTTTTCCAAAATGGTCGCAAAGCGGCGGGTGCGGCCGACCGCCCTGATGCCGCTATGGCACCTGGCCGGGTTCGCGCTCGGGGCCGGGTCCGCCATGCTCGGTGAAAAAGCCGCCATGGCCTGTACCGTCGCCGTCGAACAGGTCATCAACGAGCACTATTCGCAACAGATCGAAAAACTCGATGACATGGGGCCGGATGAAAAACCCTTGCGCGATGCTTGCGAAAAATTCCGCCTGGAGGAGTTGCAGCACCGGGACACGGGCCTTGCCCACGGGGCCGAGCAAACACCCGGCTATGAGGGCCTGAGCGCCGTCGTTAGAACCGGCTCACGGCTGGCCATCTGGCTGTCGGAACGGATTTAATCCTGCTTGCGTTGATGACGGCGGATCAGGCCTGAAATAATACCGCGCATGGTGCGCACTTCCTGTTCGGTCATGCCCGCCCGCTGAAACATATTGCGGATATTGCGAACCATGGCCGGGCGTTTTTCCGGCGGCCTGAGAAACCCGCAAGCATCCAGTTCCCGCTCCAGATGTTCGAACATACCGATCAGTTCGGCCTTGTTGGCGGGCCGGGTTTTCTTGGCCAGTCGCATTCCCGATTGCGGCGTATCGTCGCCCGCCTGATACCATTCATAGCCGATCAGCAACACCGCCTGGGCCAGGTTGATCGAACTGAAGGTCGGGTTCAGGGGCACCGAGATAACCGCGTCGGCCAGCGTTACGTCATCGTTATCTAAGCCCCAGGCCTCGCGCCCGAACAGCACACCGGGGCGACCCCCCTGGGCGATAATCTTGTGCATTTCGGCGGCGGCGGCGCGCGGGCTGAGCACCGGCTTGGTCAAATCCCGGTCCCGCGCCGTGGTCGCATAAACGTGGGATAGATCGGCAATGGCGGCGGCCGTGCTATGGAACACCCGGACATTTTCCAGCACCACTTCGGCCCCCGAACTGGTCTTGGTGGCCTGATCATTGGGCCAGCCTTGCACCGGCGAGACCAGACGCAGATCGGCCAGCGCATTGTTCAACATGGCGCGCGCCGCCATGCCGATGTTTTCGCCCAATTGCGGTTCGACCAGGATCATCGCCGGGGTATCGGTTTCGGCACTGGCGCTGGATTTTGGTGGGCGACGCGGCGCAGCCATTATTCGGGCGTCGGGGGAACGCCGTCGCGATGAAGCTTGTAGATGATGCTGTCGCGAAGGGCATTATAGGAAGCGTCGATAACATTGGGCGAAACCCCGACCGTCGACCAGTGGGTGCCGTCGTCGTCGGCGGATTCGATCATCACCCTGGTGACGGCGGCGGTGGCATCGCCCGGTGTCAGAATTCGCACCTTGTAATCGACCAGCCGCAAATCGCCCAGTTGCGGATAGACCGGCAGCAAAACCTTGCGCAGCGCCGCGTCCAGGGCATTGACCGGGCCGTCCCCCTCCGCCGCCGTATATTCCCGCACTCCTTTGACCCTGACCTTTACAGTGGCTTCAGAAATCAGCCGGTTGTCTTCCCGCTTCTCCACGCTTACCCTGAACCCTTCCAGCTCAAAAAGTTTTTTGTACCTTCCCAGGGATTTCTTCATCAAAAGCTCAAACGATCCCTCGGCTGCCTCAAACTGGTAACCGCGATGCTCCATATCCTTGAGGTCCTTAATAATCTCTTTCGTTTCCGGGCTGTCCTTGGTCAAATCCAGGCCGAACTGGGAAGCCTTGGATAAGATATTCCCCTTCCCGGAAAGTTCCGAGACCAGCACCCGCTGCCGGTTACCCACCAGTTCCGGCTTTATATGCTCGAAACTCAGCGGGGTCTTTCTCACTGCATCCACGTGCATTCCCCCTTTGTGGGCAAAAGCACTATCCCCCACAAAAGGCTGGCGGTCATCAGGGATAATATTAGCCAATTCGCTCACATAGCGAGAGGTTACCTTCAGGGAACGGAGCTGCACATCGCTGATACAATCAATCCCCAGTTTAAGCTTGAGGTTAGGAATAACCAGACAGAGGTCGGCATTGCCGCACCTTTCTCCATAGCCATTGAGCGTCCCCTGCACCTGAGTACAGCCGGCCTTTACCGCCATCAGGGAATTGGCCACGGCCATACCCGAGTCATTGTGAGTATGTATTCCCAAAGGAGCCTTTATTTCCGCCCTGACCTTACGGGATATATCCTCTATCTCATAAGGCATAACGCCCCCATTCGTATCACAAAGGACAAGCCAGTCCGCTCCCGCCTTTTCCGCCGCCCTCAAAGTGCTCAAGGCATAATCCGGATTATCCCTGTAGCCATCGAAGAAATGCTCGGCATCATAAATTACCTCTTTCCCCCGCGATTTCATAAAAGAGACGGAATCCGCTATCATCTTGAGGTTCTCAGCCAGGGTAGTCTTCAAGACCTTTTTCACATGCAGGACCCAGCTCTTTCCGAAGATGGCAACTACCGGCGTTCCCGCCTTCAGCATGGTCTTAAGATTGGGATCGTCCCCAGCCATCTTATCCGCCCGGCGGGTGCTGCCGAAAGCCACGATTTTAGCCTGTTTGAGGGATATTTTGCCTATCTCCCGGAAGAAATCTATATCCTTGGGATTGGACCCCGGCCATCCCCCTTCAATGTAGTGAATACCCAATTCGTCCAATTTTTCGGCAATGGCCAACTTATCCTTAAGTGAAAAAGAAATACCCTCTCCCTGCATCCCATCCCGCAAGGTGGTATCAGGGATTTTT
>CBFDVE010000226.1:0-4826 GCA_965613205.1 uncultured Rhodospirillaceae bacterium | reverse complement strand
ATTGGGTCCGCCGGAGCCGATCCGGGCGTACAGGTTTTCCACATCCGCCGTGCCCGTTTCGGCAAACGGCAACCGCTGGCAAGCGAAGCCCAGATCGCCCAGCGCTTTCTCAAGCACAGCAATGGCTCCCGCGTCTTCAGGGGTGACGCTGGGGCAGCGGATCAAGGCCCGGGACAGGTCCAGCGGATCGATCACGCGCTAATCTCTCAGCAGCTCGTTGATGGATGTTTTCGAACGGGTTCTTTCGTCGACCTTCTTGACGATCACGGCGCAATACAAATTGGGATCGGCATGGTTTGACCCTTCCGGGCGAGTCCGGGACGACGGCATGGAGCCGGAAACGACGACGGAATAGGCGGGCACCCGCCCATAATGGATTTCGCCGCTGGCCCGATCGACGACTTTGGTCGAGGCGCTGATATAGACGCCCATGCCAAGCACCGAGCCTTCTTCGACAATGACCCCTTCGGCGACCTCGGCCCGGGCCCCGATGAAGCAATTATCCTCGATAATGGTCGGCCCGGCCTGAATGGGTTCCAGTACGCCGCCGATCCCGGCACCGCCGGACAAATGCACGTTCTTGCCAATCTGGGCACAGGACCCGACTGTCGACCAGCCATCGACCATGGTGCCGCTATCCACATATGCCCCGATGTTGACGAAGGATGGCATCAGGACCACACCGGGCGATACATAAGACCCGCGCCGAACCACGCAATTGGGCACGGCGCGAATGCCCGATGCGCGAAACCGGGCTTCATCCCAGCCCTGAAACTTGGAAGGCACCTTGTCGAACCAGTGGGCTCCGCCGGGACCGCCGGGGATCATCGCCATGTCGTTTAGGCGAAAGGACAGCAGCACCGCTTTCTTGAGCCACTGATTGACTGTCCATTTGCCCACGTCCTGGCGTTCGGCGACCCGCGCCTGGCCGGAATCGAGCAATTCGAGGGCCGTTTCGATGGCCTCGCGAACGGCGCCGGTGGTTTCCAGATTGATCGTGTCACGCGCCTCCCAGGCGGTGTCGATGGTGGCTTGCAGGTCTGAATGGCTCATGATTTTACAAATCGCTCGTCTGATGAAGATACAAAAGTGGGCAGAACATGCGTCAGCCGGGTTTGCCTGTCAATAAATTGCTCTATGCTGGCAGGGCATTTAGCCAGTCACTGAGACAGTCCAGCCGGTGGTCGATATAGTCGCCCTCCGAGCCTTCGCGGCCCCAATCGGTCTGGGTGCGGACCCAAACGGTGGTCATACCCAGATCGGCGGCCGGTTTCAGATTGCACGCCATATCTTCGACCATGACCGCCCGGCTGGCCTGGATGTCAAGTCGATCAATCAGGTGTCGATATACTTCCGGTGCCGGTTTGGGCACGAAACCGGCATCGACGATATCGAAGATAGCGCTGAAATGTTCGGCGATGCCAAGCCGCCCGATTATCCGGCTGGCGTGATGGTTTGATCCGTTGGTAAAAATAACCTTGCGTCCATCAAGACCGGACAAGGCGGCGTCCAGCGCCGGGTCTTGATCAATAACGCCGAGATCGATATCGTGCACACGGTCGAGAAATACATGCGGGTCGATCTGGTGACACTGCATCAGGCCGCGCAAGGTGGTGCCGTACTTGTGGAAATACTTTTTTTGCAAATCGAAGGCAGAACGGCGATCAAGAGCCAGAAGATCGGCGATAAAATCAGTCATGCGGGCACTGATCTGGGCAAACAGGTTGCTGGAAGCATCGTAGAGCGTGTTGTCCAGATCGAAGATCCAGGTTTCCGCAGATCGCAATTCTGAATAATCCATGGCGCTATAAAGTGCGCCCCTTCAAAACGCTTCAGCCAGCATCAAATCAAGACGCTGGAAAACTTCCGCCCGCAGGTCGCCATGGGCCTCAAGGATCGGCATGGCTTTGTCGATGTAGGTCTGCAACTTTTTCAGTTTCGAGGGATCGGGAGTGGAACTGATAATCAGATAAGCAGCGGGCTCGGACATAGGGTTTCCTTGGTTTCCAGACAGCTCAAAACTGGCCCTGCCGGCTTTAAAAGCGACTTCACAGATCATTCATTTGAGGTCCTGGCATTGTACCGCTAAATTCCCTTTTTCGGCGACTTCATTGTGTTTGGAATGTTTCTCTTTTACAGGTATGGTATGAACAGGAGTACAGACGCAAGAGGGTGGTAATTAGGGACGGTGCGAGTGGACGCAAATGTCGAAGGATAGTCCGGCAAACGACGACGATGCAGGTGGGCAGAACAATTCCGGGGAAATGAAATCTTCCGTACTTGATAGCTATTCCGATGCCGCCCTGGTTGTTCGTGGTGACATGACGGTTGCCGCCGCCAATGACAAGGGCCAGGTTCTGAAAGCCTTGCTCGATCAGGGAGAAATCGGCGAAATTCCCAAAATGATTGCCGAGGCCGGGGCCAGTATGCAAGTCGGCACGGGCTCGGTCGTGCTGTCGGGCAGTAAGGGCGATATATATATGGATCTGACCGTCGTGCCTCTGGCGGCAGCCGGTGGTGAAACGGACACCACCTACATGGTGTTGTCCCACGACAATACCATGGAACGTAATTTGCGGTCGGCCCTGGTCGAATCCCGGCAACGGTATAAAGACCTGGTTGAAGTTTCCAGCGACTTTTCCTGGGAGGTCAACGAGGATGGAACCTTCAGCTTCGTGTCACCGGGCGGCGTGCTGGGTTTTACGCCCGAACAACTGATCGACCATCGGCCACAGGATTTTGTGCTCAACGCGGAAGACTATAACCCGTTGTTGTTTCTAAGTGATCGTAACGAACGCAACGTCGAAATCTGGATGCGCACGTCGCGCGGCAACAGCGCCTGCGTCGTCGGATCGAGCAGGCCTTTGACCGACAACAATGGCAAATGGATGGGGGCGCGGGGAATTTGCCGCGATATCACCCTTGAGCGCGAGCGCGAGGCGGCCCTGCGCAGTGCGCGCGAAAGGGAACAATTGCTCAATCGCATCGTCAAATCGATTCGCGACGAGGTCAGTCCTTTGAATATGCTGAACAATGCTGCGGCGACCACGTCTCAGGCTCTGGGTGCTTCGGGTTGCCACATCTACCGCAATGACGCCGAAGAAGGCTTGGTGCTGGCCGCCGAATACGGCGAATTGGTGGAGCCGGAAGAAGCGCAGAAGTTCCTCAAGGAACTAAACGTCGATAGTTCCACTGTTTCCGTGGTCGCCGAACCGTGGCGTGTTTTGGTCACACCGACCAACTATCGACAGCAACTGAACGGTGCGATCTGTATTTGGAAACCCCTGGACGACAACGATTGGGATGCCAATTATTTTATCTTGCTGGGCGATGTGGCCAACCAGATCGGCATTGCCAATGAACAATCGGCCAATCACGAACGCATCGTTAACCTGTCCCGCACCGATGGCATGACCGGCTTGCTCAATCGCCGGGCGTTTTTTGAAGACGAACTGCCGCGGCGTTTTACCAGGTTGGAAAAAGACGGCCAGGGTGCCGCGCTTTTTTATCTCGATATGGACAACTTCAAACTGGTTAACGATATCCATGGCCATCAGCGGGGTGACGACGCAATTATATGTCTGCGCGAATTAATGCTTGAACATTCGCGGCCCGGCGACGCCCTGGTGCGGCTCGGGGGTGATGAATTTGCCATGTGGATGGATGGCATGGAACACGATGTGGCCGTCGCCCGGGCCGAGGAAATATTGCAGGGCAGCAAGGTTTTGCTGGAATTTTCCGGCGATGACAAAAGGCCTCTCGGCATTTCCATCGGTATCGCCATGTATGACCCGATTGTAGATGAATCCATTGAAGCCCTGGTTGCACGCGCCGACAACGCCATGTATCAGGTCAAGAAAGATGGCAAGGGCGGGTACCGGTTCGCCGCGCCAGCAGGCCAGGAAAAATCATAGATCATGGCGCTTAAGTCCGAAATCACTTACGAAGAAGCCAAACAACTGGTCAGTCATGACGACCCGGAAGTGCGCAAGGAACTCGCCGCACGGGATGATTTAAGCCCCGAGATTCTGTATTTTCTGGCCGAAGATAAATCCGCCGATGTGCGCAAAACCGTGGCCCAAAATGCCAGGGCCCCGCGCCAGACCCACGGTATTCTGGCCCGCGATGAAGACAGCGACGTGCGGACCGGGCTGGCCGAAAAACTGTCCCGTATTGCTCCGGACCTGAGCGACGATGATCGCGATAAAATTCGCCAAAGTACCCACGAGGCGCTGGAAATCCTGGCCCGTGACCAGATTTCCGTGGTTCGCCAGATATTGTCTGAAACGCTCAAGGATGTGGCCAACGTTTCTTCCGAAGTGATCAAGCGGCTGGCCATGGACAGCGAGGTTGCCGTGGCCGGGCCGGTGCTGGAATATTCTCCTGTTCTGACCGACGATGACCTGATTGAAATCGTCAAGTCCGGCCCGGCCAGCGCCAGCCTGGGAGCCGTATCGCGGCGCAGCGGCGTCAGCGAAATTCTGGCCGATGCCATCGTCGCCACCGACGATACCAGTGCCATCGCCGATTTGCTTGGCAACCAGACCGCCCAAATCCGCGAACAGACACTCGATGATCTGATCGAAAAAGCCGACAATGTGGAATTGTGGCATCAACCGTTGGTTTCAAGGCCCTCTTTGCCAACCGGCGCGGCAACCCGGCTGGCCCGTTTTGTCGCCGCCGACATGCTTGACCAATTGTCCGCGCGCGACGATCTGGATGAAGAAACCCTTGATGCGGTCAAGTCAATGGTCCGGCACCGACTCGATTCAAACCCCAAGAGCTGCAATGGCGGCACGGGTGTCGATCTCGGCATAGAACCGCCG
>CBFDVE010000225.1:0-4829 GCA_965613205.1 uncultured Rhodospirillaceae bacterium | reverse complement strand
AAACCGCCGTATCATCTGGCGAGGAAGCCTCTATATAGCGATCAACGGAGAGGTTGTTTGCGGATCGGATCGACCGACCAATGGCCAAAACCGCATCAAGTTTAAGAGAGACGGTGCGCATGGTTGGGATCACCTTTTTAATATTCTTCAAGACAAAACCAATCAGCAACTTTTTTAGACCGGGGAAGAAATCCACCACGGACAGGGTAATGACATGTTCGACGTTGGTTTTGTCGATCACCGCATCGACCTTGTCGCCAAACATATCGATGACAATCAGCACCTTGACGTTGCTGTCCTGAAGCTGGTGTTCCATTTCCGGCACGGTATAAAGCGGATTGATATTGGTGGTAATACAGCCGGATTTGAACACGCCGAAGCTGGCGATGGGATAGCCGTTACAATTGGGCGACATGATGCCGACGACATCGCTCGGCACAAGTTTCAGTTCCTCACGCAGGTAAATGGCCAGATCGTCTGAATATCGGTCCAGTTCCTGGTAGGTCAGCCCGCCGCTCGCACCGTTCGGCAGAACCGTCGTGCAGGCCGGCCTTTCACCGTATTTTTCCGCCGCCTTCTTCATCAAGGCACCCAGGTGCAGTGTCGGTAGGTCGTCCGCATCAAAGGACTTGGCTTTTTCCGAATAAAAAGCCGTCCAAGGATAATTTGTCATGGTTTGATCCTCCCCTTAATTTCAGCCCCAACGAAACATTACCATACATGATCGAGACCTGCCCTAACGTATCGTTCGGAAAGACAAGCCGTTCACGTTTAAACGAAATCACATCTTGATTCCGTTTAAACGTGAACTGATCTAGCAAAGTTTCGGGTAGCCCTGACGTTTTGCGTAGTCCTCGAACTCACAGATCCGTTGGTAGGTTGAGACGGGTACCAATTCTATATTCTTCAGATAGAGAGCCTGGCGGGACATGGATAAATCAGGTGACTTAATCTCCGAACAGATTTTTGAGCCCCGAGGCGACGCCGCTGCCGATGGCCTCCAGGGGGTCGGCGCTTTTTTTCTTTTTGGTCACCGCAGGAGGGGCGGGTTCGCTTGATTGCGCTGCCGGTTGTTTGGCCGCCGCCAATTTTTCGGGCACCACCTTTTTACCGGCCAGCGCCGGTGTGCAGTAATCGGTTTCATCGGTTTTTATGACCGTTTCCTTGGCCACTTTTTCGACCAGCAGAGACAATCCCATGGTGGCGATGGCACCCGCCGTGCGGGCCGCACTGGCGGCCACATTGCCCGCCGCCCCGGCCATGTCGATCCGCCAATCGGGTTCAAGGAATGTGCCGATGATATCGACAGGAACCATGGCGACGGTTGCCAGATTGGCCTTTTTTGACCGGGGATCGACCCTCAGATTGAGCGTTTCATTGGCCAGATTGGCGCTGCCGGTGCCGACCACGGAAATACCGCCGGTTTCAAAAACAATGGCGTGAACGTTGGCAATGCCCCTGGTGATGTTGAACTGAATAACAGCACAGCGGATTGTCTTGTCATCCTTGCTGTCAAACATGTTCAGCATATCGGTCGAGACGATGTTCAAGGCACCGCTTTCAAGTCGTCCGTTTTCGGTGACCACCCGGGTCCTGCCGTTCAGGCCCGCCATCAATTGCCGAACAGAGCCGCCATTGCCGGAAACATCGACCATCAAATCGACTTTGCCCGAGGCCATATCGGTCAGGCCCCGTTCGCTCAGCAGTTTACCGTAGTCAATTTGGCTGGCCTCAATCCTGGCTTTTAGCCGGGCAATATTTTTTGACCCGTCCAGCACGACACTACCGTTGATTTTCCCGTCCGCCACGCCCGCGTTTACCAGGTCCAAATTCAGACGGCCATTTTCAAGGGCCAGGTTAACTTTCAGGTTGGCAATCTCCATGCCGTCGATGATAACTTTGTCGATCGTCAATTTAACGTTGGCGTCGGCGGCCTTGAGACCCTCCAGGGGCAGGGGATCTGCCGGGAAGACCCGACCGTCGTCAATCCTTGCTCGGCCTGAGGCTGCACCGGTGTCATTCTTGGGCAGCAGATCATCAAGATTGAGGGTGGCCATTTGCAGGGTGGCATCCACATTCGGGCGTGCGCCGCCCAGATCGGCCGAGACACGGCCCTTTATATTTAGCGAGCCGATGGCGGCCTGAAGATCGGTCAGCGCGATCTTCGCAGGACCGTCCAGTTTCAAAATGGTATTCAAGGAAAAAGCGCCTTTTACGGGCAATTGCAACCCGGTCAAGGCGGGCTCCAGAGCAGCCACTGCTTTCAAAGTCTCAACAAGGGAATTTCCATCAACTTTAAGCCTTAAATCGACCATGGGATTGCCGTTTGGAACGCCGATCTTGCCGTCCAGCCCCACATCCATTTTCAAAGCGGCGATGTTCAATTTGACCGGGATTATCTCACCGCCACCAATGGCGCCGATCGATCCCAACTGGCCCTTTATGGCAAACGCCTGATCGTTGACGGCACCCAGGATTACCAGATCAAGAGGCGCATCAAGCCCGCCCGATTTAAGATCGACGGTGCCAAGATTGAGGCTATACTCCAGCCCTGCCTGGGCGTCTTTATAGGTCACGTTGACATCTTTCAGGCTGACATTGTTGATCACGGGCAAGACCACATCGGCCTCGCTTGTTGAGGCCGCCGGTGCCTGGTTCGCCGGGGCCGGGGGGCCGAAATCCCAATTCGCCTGGCCCGATTTATCTTTTTCCGCCAGTACGTTGACGCCTTCCAGGATCACCTGTTTGATCTCGATCTCGCCCGACAGCAACGGAATGAGCGACATTTCGGCGGCGAAGCGCTTGACCGACAGCATCACCGGGTCCGATCCCCAGGGCGCATTGGCGAATGTGACCCCCTGGACACTGACCCGTGGCGACAGCGATAGGGACAGCGACAGATCACCGGCAATGGTCAGTTCGCGCCCGGTCGCCGCCTTGGCCTGCTCGGCGATAACGTCCTTGTACTGGTTGAAATCGATAGATTTCAGGATCGCGATGCCGGCCACAACCAGGGCGACCAGAAGCACGCCAATGGCGGAAAGTATTTTTACGGCCTTGCTCAATATGTACCCCCTTCAGCACAACCCGGAACATCCAGAACATATTGTGATGCTATCAAGTAAAGCCTTTTTTTGATAGCGAAGATGATCCCGCACCGCAAAAACCAAATTCTATCAGCCTGGAATTCTGTCCGCAGACCCGGACAGCGGCATCGATTACAGCCGGTCCGGCCTGTGCGCGCTCTACCCCGGCGTCAGGTGAAATTCGCCGTTCGACAGGTGGTAGTGTTTATCGGCGATCTTGTCACAGTCATTGATATCGTGGGTGACCATCAGGGTCGCCAGGTTTTTGTCGCTGACGATGCCGCGCACCAGTTCCAGCATTTGTTGCCGAACTTCCCTGTCCAGGGCGTTGAAGGGCTCGTCCAGCAATAAAACAGACCGGTTGGCGACCAGCGATCTGGCCAGGGCCACCCGTTGCTGCTCGCCACCGGAAAGCTGATGAGCGGGATTATCGGCAAGACCATCCAGGCCCACTCGAACGAGCGCCTCATCGATGGTGATTTTTTCCGCTTTGTTCAGGCGCAGGGATGGGTTGATGCCGAGGGCGACATTTTCGTGGGCAGACAAATGATCAAACAGATTATTGTTCTGAAACAGCACCGTCACCGGTCGCCGCCCCGGCGCCAGCAGGGCGATATCACGGCCATCGACCATGATTCGCCCCTCGCCGGGGCTCAGGAACCCGGTGATGATATCGAGACAGGTCGATTTGCCGCTGCCACTGCGCCCGGTCAGGCCGGCGATTTCCCCGGCCCCGACGGATAAATCGAAACGGTAATTGGAAACCTGCGATCCTTCGGCATACTGAAAGGTAATATTTTCAAGCTTTAGCATGGCCACGCTTTTCAATCAGGGCCGGCAACAACAGGAATACCAGGACCACCAATGACAGCAGAATCAAGGCAATAACCGAGGCATCTTGCGTCCGGTAAGACCCCAGGTTCTGATACATCAACCAGGGCAGGGTGGCGAAATCCCGATTGCCAAACAGGGCAATAACCCCCAGATCACCAAGGGACAGGCAGAACGAAAGCGCGGCCACGAAACCGGTCTCCGAACGCAGGTTCGGCCAGTCGATCAACCGCCACCGGGTCAGCCCGCGAAGTCCCAGCGAGAACGCCAGCTTGTCATAGCGCCGGGCCGATTTTTGTAACGCCGGGGTAAAAACCACCAGGGCAAAGGGCAGGGCCATCAGCACGTTGGCCAGGATCAAGACCAGCGGTGCCAGTCGATCCGTATCCATGGCCAGAGATTGAAAGATGATAAAAAAGCCGACGCCCAAAACAATCGACGGCATGGCCAGATAACTGGTCGCCAGAAACGAAATCAGCCAGCCAGCCAGCCAGCTTCGTCGTGATTGACGGGTGCGCAGGGCTGATCCCAAATTGCGCCGGGTGGCGGCGATGGCGAGCCCACAGGCGATGGTCAGAAGGCTCGAAATTCCGGCAATCATCAGGCTGGTTTTCAGCGCTTGTTGGAACCGCGCATTTTGCATCATGGCCACTATATCTCCGCGCAGACCATCAATAATAACGGCAGACAGGGGGGTCACCAGGATCAGGGCGGCCAGCACGATCACGGTGGTCTGGTTGCTGCCGCGCCAGGCGCCGCTCGGCTTCGTGGCGCCGTTCCGCCAGCCAAGGGCCCAGATGCCGCGAGAGCCGAATCCTCGCACGAACCTGGGCGGGTGCCCCGGCGATCGCCCGTTCGAGCGCCGGGAGGGTGTCCAGGGGATCCGGCGACAATTCGCCGTTTTCGAGGAAG
>CBFDVE010000224.1:0-4838 GCA_965613205.1 uncultured Rhodospirillaceae bacterium | reverse complement strand
CCACCAGTTCGCCGTGCCGGTCGAACACGGCGCAGGAAAAATCAAGCCGCTCTTTTATATTGACCGAATAGGCCGTGTTGGCCAGCACCGCCCCCATTTGTTCGGCGATCGACATGAACAGGTTGTTGAAAATCTCCAGCATTACCGGATCGGCGCCTTTGCCGCCGGCCATGCCGGTACCCGGCGCCACCCGTTGCGGTCGGGCGCTGGCGCGGCTCAAAACCAACGACCCGTCTTCGCTGATAACGGCCTGCCATGCGGCTTCGACAACCGTGGTGCCGGTGTCTTCGACAATGATCGCCGGGCCCTCGACCAGTTGCCCGGAGGCCAGTTTGGTGCGCTCGTAAACCGGTGCCTGATGGCAGACGCCGCCGCTGATCATGGCCGCCACGGCCAGCGGCTCGCCTGGTTCGGCGCGGGTCAGATTTATCGCTCTGCCGGCGCCATCATCGGTGGCACCGATGGCCTCTACCGACAGGGTTTCGACGACCAATGCCCGCTCAGGCATGTTAAAGCCAAAGCGCCGAATGTGGGCCTCTTCAAAGGCCTTGGCCATGGCTTTCGGTGTGCCAAAATCGACAATGATGGCCGTGTCCGTGCCCTGATAGCGCAAATGGGCCTTGCCCAAGATGGTGATCCGGTCGGCGGGGATTTGCTGACCCAGAATCTCGGCCTCTGCGTCGGCCTTCAGTAACGCCAGAGACTGCTCCAGTTGGTCGCTGACGGCATCGCCCAGTTCTACTTCCAAAGAGCGTTCCCGCATCGCCCGCATGTGGGCCAGGCCCATGCCGTAAGCCGATAAAACACCGGCCAAAGGGTGCACGAAAACCCGGTTCATGCCCAGCGTATCGGCGATTCTACAGGCGTGCTGGCCACCGGCCCCGCCGAAACAGTTAAGCGTGTATTCGGTGATATCGTAGCCCCGCTGCACGGAAATCTGCTTGATCGCGTTGGCCATGTTTTCGACGGCGATTTTCAGGAACCCTTCGGCCACATGTTCAGGCTCGCGGCGCTCGCCAGTGGCCTCAAAAATGGTTTCCGCCAGGTCTGCAAAAGCCGCCTTGACCGCATCAGAGTCCAGTGCTTGATCGCCCCTGGGGCCAAATACGCTGGGAAAATAGCGGGGCTGGATCTTGCCCAGCATAACGTTGCAATCGGTCACCGTTAAGGGGCCGCCCCGGCGATAGCAAGCCGGTCCCGGCACCGCACCGGCGGAATCCGGGCCAACCCGGTAGCGGGCCCCGTCGAATTGCAGGATTGATCCGCCACCGGCGGCAACGGTGTGAATATTCATCATCGGTGCGCGCATTCGGACACCGGCGACCTGGGTCTCGAAGGCGCGTTCGAATTCTCCGTCATAGTGGGACACATCGGTCGAGGTGCCGCCCATGTCGAAGCCGATGACCTTGTCAAAACCGGCCAGATCGGCGGTCCGGGCCATGCCGACCACGCCGCCAGCCGGGCCGGACAGGATACTGTCCTTGCCCTGAAACAGGCGGGCATCGGTCAGGCCGCCGTTGGATTGCATGAACATCAGCCGGGCATCGCCCAGGCTGGCCGCCACCCGGTCCACATAGCGGCGCAGGATGGGTGACAAATAGGCATCGACCACGGTGGTGTCGCCGCGCGATACCAGCTTCATCAGCGGGCTGACCTGATGGGAAACAGAAATCTGATCGAAGCCGATTTCGGTGGCCAATGCGGCGACCCGCCGTTCGTGATCGGGGTATCGATAGGCGTGCATGAAGACAATGGCGGCAGACCGGATTCCCGCGTCGTAGGCGGCCTGAAGATCCCGGTGCGCGGCTTTTTCATCCAGGGCGACCAGAACATCGCCGTGGGCCCCCATGCGTTCGTCGATTTGAATGGTCCGGGTGTACAGCATTTCCGGCAGCCTGATGTGCAGATCGAACAGCTTGGGGCGATTTTGGTAACCGATTCGCAGGGCATCCTTGAAGCCCCGGCTGATGACCAGGACCGTGGGCTCACCCTTACGTTCGAGCAGGGCATTGGTGGCCACCGTGGTGCCCATTTTAACGGCTTCGATGCGGTCCGTCGGAATAACGTCGCCGCTATCGATGCCGAGCAATTGGCGAATGCCTTCAAGGGCGGAATCTTCGTATCGTTCCGGGTTTTCCGACAACAGTTTGTAAGACACGATCCTGCCGTCCGGCTGGCGGGCGACGATATCGGTGAAAGTACCGCCCCGGTCAATCCAGAACTGCCATTTATGAATTGTCGGACCAGAGTTGTTCCCAGAGTTGATCATGGTGTCGCGCCGCCCGTTGTTGATGGATCAAAAAACAAACCATAATGAAACGTTGACAAATCGTCAACGTTTCATTATGGTTTGTTCCGTTCCTATAAACAAAAATCGATTCCAGGGAGGAAATGATGAGTTTTATATATAAAGCAACTTGTGCCGAAGCCGTATTTGGTGCCCTTGGTCTGGCCACGGTGGCCACGGTGGCCACGGTGGCCAATGCCGCGACGTGGGATATGCCGACACCTTATTCCGACAAGATATTTCACACCGCCAACATTATTGAATTTGCCAAGGACGTGGAAGCCGCCACCAACGGGGCCTTGAAGATCAAGGTTCATTCCGCCGGATCGCTTTTCAAGCACCCGGAAATCAAAAATGCCGTGCGTGGCGGTCAGGTTCCCATCGGCGAATTTTTCCTGTCCCGCCTGAGCAACGAACACGCCGCTTACGGCGCCGATTCGCAGCCCTTTCTGGCGACCAACTACGAAGACGCCGCCAGGCTGTGGGCCGCACAAAAACCCGTCATTGCCAAACTGCTGGATAAACAGGGCCTGATGCCGCTGTTTTCCGTGCCGTGGCCGGGCCAAAGCCTGTATACGAAAAAGCCGATCAATTCGGTTAGTGACCTGAAGGGCCTGAAGTTCCGCGCCTATAACGCGACCCTTGAAACCTTCGCCAAAAAGGCCGGGGCCGCCCCGACCCAGGTTGAAAGCCCGGATATTCCGCAAGCCTTCGCCACCGGTCGGGTCGAAGCCATGATCACCTCGCCATCCACGGGTGTGAGCTCGAAAGCCTGGGATTACGTTTCCTACTACACCGATATCCAGGCCTGGGTGCCGAAGAATATTGTGGTGGTCAACAAAAAGGCTTTCCGCAAGCTCGATAAGTCCGTGCAGGACGCCGTTCTTGCCGCCGCCGCGACGGCCGAAAAGCGGGGCTGGGATATGAGCCGTGCCGAAACCGCAGCTAAAATCAAAATCCTGAAAGATAACGGCATGAAAATCGTCACTCCGTCTGCCGAATTGATGAAGGGCCTGAAAGCGATTGGTGCCGAAATGCTGGTCGACTGGAAAGCCAGTTCCGGCTCGGAAGGGGCCATGATCATGAAGGCTTACAAAAACTGATTGGTTTGCGAAACTGAAAAAGGCGGTGTTTCATTCCCGAAGCACCGCCTTTTTTGGCAGATTATGGGGTGGTCATGCGACGGTTTTTAGACGGCTTGTACCAGGGTGGCGGTTGGGCGGCGGCGCTGTTTATCCTGTCCATTTGTGTTTTGGTGATGGCCCAGGTGGGGCTCAATCTGGTCGACAAGATCGCCTCGAATTTCTTCGGCGGGGCCATCGGCCTGACCATTCCATCCTATGCCGATTTCACCGGCTTTTTCCTCGCCGCCGCGTCTTTCCTGGCGCTGGCCCATACGCTGCGGCAGGGCGGCCATATCCGGGTTTCCCTGGTGGTGCAGAATTTACCGGTGCGCTGGCATCGCGGGGTCGAAATCTGGTGCGTCACTTTGGCCGGTGCGGTCAGCCTTTATTTCACGTATTACACGGCGTTGCTGACCCTTGATTCATATGTCTACAACGATTTGTCGCCGGGCATGGTGGCGGTGCCGATCTGGATGCCGCAAAGCGCCATGTTACTGGGTCTGGTTATTCTTTCGATCGCCCTGATCGATGAACTGGCAGGCCTACTGGCCGGACATCAGGCCAGCTACGAAGGCAAGGGGGAAAACCTTCTGGCCGACAAACCGCTGGCCGAAACAGGCCAACAGGCACCCCGGTCATGAATGAAATCGGCCTGACCATCTTCCTGCTGCTGTTGCTGTTTGCCCTGTTGGGGTCGGGCATCTGGGTGGCCTTTTCCCTGACCATTGTCGGCCTCGTCGGCATGGCCCTGTTTACCGAGGCCCCGGTCGGCGAGGTTATGGCGACGACCATCTGGGGGGCCAGCAATTCATGGGCCCTGGCGGCCTTGCCTTTGTTCATATGGATGGGTGAAATCCTGTTCCGGTCACGCTTGTCCGAAGACATGTTCACCGGCCTGGCGCCGTGGATGAAAAATGTTCCGGGCCGTCTGCTGCACGCCAGCATTTTCGGCTGTGGGATTTTTGCCGCCGTGTCCGGTTCATCGGCGGCGACGGCGGCGACCATCGGCAAGCTGTCAATCCCCGAGCTGTCGAAACGCGGCTATCCTGAAAATATGATGATCGGCACCCTGGCCGGGTCGGCCACTTTGGGCTTGCTGATCCCGCCATCAATCATCCTCATTGTTTACGGCGTCGCCACTGAACAATCCATCGCCCGACTGTTTATTGCCGGCGTGCTGCCGGGGTTGTTGCTGGTGTCGTTGTTTGTCGGTTTTGTCATTATCTGGTCGCTGTTTCACAAGGACCAGATTCCCGACGAAATCGATGATCTTTCCTTCATCGAAAAACTCTATCGTTCGCGCCGCCTGGTGCCGGTGCTGTTGCTGATATTGGGTGTCATCGGTTCGATCTATACCGGCATCGCCTCGCCGACGGACGCGGCGGCGGTCGGCGTGGTGTTGTCGTTGGTGCTGATGTGGCCGGCGG
>CBFDVE010000223.1:0-4844 GCA_965613205.1 uncultured Rhodospirillaceae bacterium | reverse complement strand
TCAGGGTAAGGGGTCGAAACGAAATTGGACGGGCGCTTTAAGAAACGGCCAAGGGGCAGCAGATAATTATCCTTAGGGCGTTTCAGAAGAAGACTCAAAAAACGCCAAAAAGAGAGATTGACGTGGCGTTTGAACGGGCTAAAGAAGCGGGATTGATGAAATGACCAAGTTCAATGTTCTCAAAAAGAAAATGCTCGAGGATTCGGGGGTACGTCGGAAATATGATGCCTTGGGTCCTGAATACGAACTGGCGCAAAAATTAATCGAAGCGCGAACGGCGGCGGGCCTGACCCAGGAAGAAGTGGCCAGGAAAATGAATACAAAGCAGGCGGCGATCGCCCGTATGGAAAGTGGACGGCAGAAACCCAGTCTTCGTTCTATCGAAAAATTTGCCCTTGCCGTTGGCCGCCGGGCAACGGTCGAATTGCTCTAATCGCCGCTGGCCAGTTCCAAAATCGACCCCGCTTCCGCGTACTGGGCCTCGATTTCGATCCGGGCAGCATGGAAAAGCGCCAGTTCGGTGCCTTTGAGTTTGCGGCCCGAGGGCATTTTAACCCGCAACGGATTGACCTGCCGGTTGCCGCGCAGGATTTCGTAGTGCAGGTGGGGTCCGGTTGACCGTCCGCTGGAGCCGACAAATCCGATCACCTGGCCCTGTTTGACCCGCCGCCCCTTGGCCGTGTTGACTCGTTTCATATGGGCGTAGGCGGTCGAATATTCCGAATTGTGGCGAATGCGCACATAGTTGCCATAGCCGCCATTGCGTCCGGCATATTCGACCGTGCCATTACCGGCGGCATAGATGGGGGTGCCGCGGGGGGCGGCGAAATCTACGCCTGTGTGCATTTTCGTGAAGCCCAGAACCGGGTGCTTGCGTTTGCCGAAGCCCGACGACAACCGGGCGCCATCGATAGGCGTGCGCATCAGCGCCTTGCGGGCGCTCCGGCCTTTTTCGTCGAAGTAATCCGTCTCGCCGTTTTTCAGGGTATGGCGATAGACCGCGTAACGCTTGCCGCTCAGGGTCAGAGAGGCAAATACGATGTTGCCGTTATGGCTGGCTTTGCCCTGGTCATCGAAAAATCGCTCATACAGGATTTCGAAGGCATCACCCTTGCGAATGTCGCGCTGGAAATCCACATCCCATGAATACAGGCGGATCATTTCCCCCAGCACACCGTTCGGCACCCGCACCCCGTTGCCGGACCGGGACAGGCTGTAGGTGATGGTGTTGGTCGCCCGCACCAGCTTGGCCGTCAATTGGCGTTTTTCCAGGGCCGCTTCGAAATTACCGGTTTCGCCGCGGGCGACGACGATCCGGTTTTGTCGATCAGGGATCAGGGACACCCCCATGAAGCGCCCCGCGACGGTGGATCCGGAACTCGCCAATGACTGGCCATCGGCCTGGAAATTGACCGAAACTGTCTGCCCCAGGCGCAGGCGACCGGGATTGAAATGTTGAGCCAGAGCGGCGATAACGGCGTCGGTCTCCCGGCCTGAAATACCGGCCCGGATCAGCATACGGCTCAGCGTATCGCCTTTGCCCGCAGTGACCACCTTGGTAAATCGTGGGATATCTCCTGTGAGATCAGGGTCGCTGGCAGGGAAATTTGGACGCTTGATCCGCAATGCCGCCGCCGCGGCCGGGTTGCCGAGAGAGAGCGGCGCCAGGGCCAGGGTCGATTGCTCGATGGCAGTGGTTTCGGCTGTGTCTTTATCGGTTGGCTCGAGCACGAAGCGGGCCGACAGCAAAACCCCGGCAATCAGGATGGTGGCGGCGAGAGTTCCTCGAAGTAACATTTAGCAGAGGTTCCAGTGTGGCGCGGGTTTAGACCGCAAGATGGTGACGGTAGGCCAGGAAGTCAAGCTTCTATGTGACGAATCAATCAATAGAATCAATGCTATCTGACAATTTGTTAATAAATTGTTGGGAATTGCTGTTCAATCCCTGGCGAGCAGGGCACGGGCGACCATCCAGATGAACATGACGCCGCCGATTACGGCGATTAAAGCCCCGATCCCGTTTAAGAACATTCCCACGTAGGCTCCCATATCGCTCAAGTTCTGTGCCGCTCCGGCGGTCTTGCGGGGCACCCCGTAGCCGCCGGCCAGGAACAACCCGATGCTGGCCAGCAACTGACCGCCGCCAAACATCCAGATTTGCGCCGCCACGGCCTTCGTCCGCTTCAGGGGCCGTCCCAGCAGGGGCAGGAACAGGCCATAAAACAGGCCCATGAAACTCAAATTGATCCCGGCAATGACACCGTGGTAATGGGCCGGGGTGCGGGTATCGGCGCCATCGACAAAAAGACCCAGGACCCCGCCGACGGTAAACACCAGAGGGGCCAGGGCCAGACACTTGAATGCCGGATCGGCCCACGGCAGGGGGGAGCCTTCGCGGCGAGCCTTTGAAATAGCCATCATTAGAGGCAGGCCGAACAACAGGGCCGGTACCGCCAGCAAGTATTGCAGGTCGGTGATTTGCGACCAGTACCGATCACCAGCCGGGGCCTGGTTCAGGGTGATCCAGAGGCCCAGTCCGCCGCCGATTGCGAGCACCGGAAAACCGCTCATGGCCAGTCGGCCTGGATTGGTAAATCTGTTTCCCAGCGACAGGGACGCCAGTGCGCCAAGCGCCAACAGCAACAGGGCCAGGTTCATGAACTGCAAGGTGTGACCGCCACCCCAGAACAGCGCCTCGTTGTATTGATAGGAAAAGGCATCGGTGCCAAGGCGAAACGCGACAATGGCGAACTGTGCCAGGGCCAGCAAATAGATCAGGGCGGCGATCAGCGCGCCCAGGCACAAAGGCTCCTTCCAGCGCCCGTCGCACCCGGGCACCGCGACGATCAGGCGCAGGGCCATCATGCCGATGGACCCGCCCAGCACCATCAGGCCGCTGTAATAGAGCGGATCGGTGATCGCCGGGATGTAATTGTTCAGGGTCGCTTCGCCATTGTTCATCAGCGATGGCGCAAACAACATGACCGTGCTCAAGTAGGCGGCGGTGACCAGAAATTTTTCAAAGCCTGAGGCCGCGCTATGGTTGCCCAGGCGACCGGTGACCAGGCTGAGCAGGGCCCCGAAGACGGCCAGAAACCAGACAATGAACGAAAACACCACATGAATGACCAGCCCCTTGTTGAAGAAATCAAGAGGCCACGGCAGAACATTTTCAATGCCGGGAAGGCGCGATATGGCCAGCAGCAGGGCGAACACCCCGGCAATGGCGAGAGCCAGGATGGCCAGCCCGGCCCACCCTGTTAAGCTCGCGGTGGCCTTTAAACCGAGAATCTCACTCCTCGCCATGTCAGCCCGAATACGGATACAGGTGAATGGCCATGACATAGACAACCACGCCTGAAACGGAAACGTACAACCACAAAGGCCAGGTCCATCGGGCCAGGCGTTTGTGGGCATCGAAGCGTTCCCGCAAGGCGCGCACAAATGTCATCGGCACCATTACCACCAGCGCCACGGCACCGATCACATGCACGATCAGGATGGTGAAATAGATCGGCCGGACTATCCCTTCGCCGCCGAACCTGGCCAGTCCGGCGTTCAGGTGATAGAACACGTAGATAATCAGAAACAGCACGGCGAGCACGATACAGGTCTTCATCGAGGCCCGGTGGCGCACGATGTCGCCGTTGCGGATATAGGCATAGCCGATCAACAGCATGATCACGGTCAAGCCGTTGATAATGGCCAGCAGGTGCGGCAATTGGGATATTTCAAACGTCCGTTCCGTTGCCGTTATATTGGCGGTCGCGTAGATGATGCTGAGGAACATGAATAACGAGACGCTGGCCAGCACATAGAGGAACACTTTGTTCATCTTGCTGTAGGATTTGGTGGTGTTTGCCATATCAAATGGGAACTTTCAAAAGGGAGGTAAAAAAACCTAGGGCGGGAATCGCCTGTGCGACCCCCGCCCGAATAACTGAATTCAAACAGAATCTTAGGCGGCGATATAGCCGAAGCTGCCCCACAAATAGATCCAGATGAACAGGAACACCCAGACCACATCGACGAAGTGCCAGTACCAGGCGGCGGCTTCGAAGCCGACGTGCTGCTGAGGGGTGAAGTGGCCCTTGTTGGCGCGCATCAGGCAAACACTCAGGAAACAGACGCCGACGAAAACGTGAAAACCGTGAAACCCGGTGGCCAGATAGAAGGTCGACGAATAAATACCGTCGGTAAAGGAAAATGCGGCCTCGCCATATTCGAACATCTGTAATCCAAGGAACGAGGCGCCAAGGGCGATGGTCAAAAACAGACCCAGTTTCAGCTTGCCGATATCGCCGACTTTCAGGGCATGGTGGGCCCAGGTCACCGTCGCGCCAGACGACAGCAGCAGCAGGGTGTTGAAGAAAGGCAGTCCCCAGGTGTTTATGGGCACAATGCCTTCCGGCGGCCATGTTTCGTGGGCAACCGCATTGATCGCCGGCACGGTGGCATTGAAATAGGCCCAGAAAAAAGCGACGAAGAACATCACTTCCGAGGCGATAAACAGCAACATGCCAATGCGCAGTCCGCTTTGAACGACTTCGGTATGGTCGACACCCCCCTGGGCTTCCCGCACCACATCGCGCCACCAGCCGAACATGCAATAGAGCACAATGACCAGACCCGCCAGGAACCCCCACAAAGGCCCCTCCTGCATATACCAGATGCCGCCAATGGCCATGGTGAACGCCCCGAGCGTGCCGATGATCGGCCACGGGCTCGGTTTCACCATATGGTAGGGGTGAGATTTTGCTGCTTCGCTCGCCATAACGTGTTCTCCGCTAGATTAATTTCAAGTTTCAGGATCGGTCAGAATTTTCGGATCGACAAAAAACGTC
>CBFDVE010000222.1:0-4845 GCA_965613205.1 uncultured Rhodospirillaceae bacterium | reverse complement strand
GGCGAGGCGTTGATCGGAGCCGTCTTCCACGCCGATGTCGGTGCGATTGACCGTGGTCGTGGTGCCGACTTCGGCGAACGGGCCGGGTTGGGAAACCTGCTGGGATTCGGTGATGCGGATGGTCAGGCTGCCCTGGGCGATGGCAACGGTGCTGATGCGAACATTATCGCCCATGACGATAATACCCGACTGCTCGTCGATGACCACCCGGGCCAGTTGATCGGGCACGATGCGCAACTGCTCGATATCGGTCAGTAGGCCGACCACATTATCCTCGTAGTCGCCGGGCACCCGCAACTGAACCGTGGTCGGGTCTCTCGGTCGGGCGGCATCGGTGCCGAGGAAAGCGTTGATGGCCTGGGCGATGCGGCGGGCGGTGGTGAAATCCGGGTTGCGCAGGGTCAGCTTGATTGATCTCAGGCTGGCCAGTTCGAAACTGACCTCGCGCTCGACAATGGCCCCGTTGGCAATGCGGGCGCTGGTCGGAACCCCTTTGACAATGGTTCCGGCATCGCCCGATGCGGCGAAACCGCCGACTGCCAACTGGCCCTGTGAAACGGCGTAAACTTCGCCGTCGGCGCCCATCACGGGAGTCACCAGCAGGGTGCCGCCCAACAGCGAACTGGCATCGCCGAGCGACGATACGGTGACATCGATGCGGGCCCCTTTGCGGGCAAACGGCGGCAGTGAGGCGGTGACCATGACGGCGGCGACGTTGTCGGAACTAAGCCCGGCTTCGGTTGGCTTGACGCCCAGGCGGTTGAGCATGGCCTGCAGGCTCAGCTTGGTGAAATGGCCGTTGGCCAGGGTATCGCCGGTGCCGTTGAGGCCGACAACCAGGCCGTAACCGACCAGCATATTATCGCGCACGCCTTCGAACTGAACAACATCCTTGATCCGGGATGCCGCCGTGGCCGGGGCGACGCTGGCCATAAAGGTGATCAATCCAGCAATCAGCCCGGTCAGGAATTTCGCGGTACGGTTAGCAGTTCTGTTCATTGGTATGATCCATATGATCGCTGTCTTGACTTTATTAATGCGAAAATCGTGCCAAATATTGTATGCGGTTAATTAATTGAAAAATAACGATAAAAAATGATATGGCAGGGAACTGACAGGGTAAAAACAGGAGGGTTTGCAGTCCTGCGTCCGGTATCTGGCAGAATGTGCCGGGTCAGGCTTCAAAATGCGCCTATCGCTTCATGCTGCCCGCTGCCTGGAGCATTTCATCGACGGTCTTGAACACGGTTGAAGACGAATTGTAGGCGGTCTGGGTCTGGATCATGCGGGTGAATTCACCGGCCAGATCGACGTTGGAAAGTTCGTAGGTATTGGGCAGGAAGCTGGCATAACCGGTGGTATCGACGGTCACTACCCGGGCGGTGCCGGAATCCGGAGTTTCCTTGTAGACGTTGCCGTTGACTTCCATCAGGCCGTTGATATTGGTGAATTCGGCGAGGGGAATTTTGTAAATGGCGCGGAACGTGGAATTGTCGAACTTGGCGATGACCTGGCCGTTGGCATCGAAGGTGATGTTGGTCAGATTGGCTTTGGCGAAACCGTTTTTGGAATAGCTGATGGGCAGAAAATCTCCGGCAAATTGCGATATCTCGGAAATATCCAGGGTCACCGAAGCGGTGCCGGTGGGATAGTTGGCATCGGCCGGCAAGGTCACTGCCAGGGTCACCAGGCCCGAAGACGGGCTGGTCAGGGCCCCATTGGCATCGAATGTCAGGGTCGTGATATCGGTGGTCAGGGTCGGTGTCACGTTGGCCGTGGTGGTGGCGACGGTGGCGGTGTTGTCGGCGGTCGATGTGGCATTGGCGGTGGTCGCGGCGATGGTGCCGGTATTATCGGCGGTGGCGCCCAGGTTGGTCGCCGTGATCGTCGCCGTAAAGGCCGTTCCGGCGGCGGCGGCGGTTAATGTGATGTCGCTGGCCGCGCCACCATCGGCGGCGGTGACCAGCGGCCCGACCACGCCATCGGCGTTGATGGCGGCGCGAATGGCGCTGCGCAGGCCGGCCAGCGTGCCTTCACCGCCGGTCGTGGTGTAGGTGACGGTGTTGCCATCGACGACGATATCGTAGGTATCACCGGCCTCGATGGTGCCGCCGATGGTCAGGGTATCGACTTGAGCGACGGCCACGGCGGCATTGTTGCCGTTGACCGATGTGACCAGGCTGGACCCGGCGGTATCGGCGGTAATGGTTATTTTGCCGGTCGCTCCTGCCGCCGCCGTGGCCACGGCACTGGCCGTCGAACTGGCGTTAAACGCGGTCACCAGGGCATCGCGGACGGCATCGATATTGGCTTCGGTGCCGATCACGGTATAGCTGATGGTCTGACCATTGGTGGTAATGGAATAGACATCACCGGCTTCGACGGTGCCACCGATGGTCACCGTATCGACCTGGTTCACCAAGGTGTTGCTGACCGTTGATGACAGGGCCCAGGTGTTGGTCGAATTCTTGCGGAAATTGATCGCCACCGACCGGGAATTGAAATTGGAATCAATGATTTCAATATTATAGGTATGAGTGGTCCCGGCGTTGGCAATTTTAGCCACGGTCAACAGTGACGCGTTATCGGCGGTGCCGCCGCCGTTGATCGCCGAGGCGCTGGTTGTCAGCGTCGTGCCGATGGATTGGCCGGTCATGATCAGGGCATCGCTGGACAGGCTGTTTGACGCGGTCACCAGGCCGCCAACGGTAGCATCCGCATTGATCGCGGCGACCAGGGCATTGCGAATGACACTCAGGCTGGCCTCGGCACCGGTGGTGACGTAAGACACGGTGGTGCCGCTAACGGTGACGCTGTAGGTGTCGCCGGCTTCAACGGTGCCACTCAATACGATCTGATCGACCTGGGACGCGCCGGGGATATCGGTCGAGGGAATGTTGAGCTGCAGGGCCGCAGTGGAGGTCGCCAGTCCGATGTCGGAAAAGGCGAATTGATCGATGCGCAAGGATGACAGGGTGTTCGATGTAAACAGGCCGGTGGCCGGAACGGCCGTGTACCCTTGCAGGAAATAGCCGTTCTTATCGACCAGATAGCCGTCCTTGGTATTGACCGTTGCGCCGCCATTGCCGGTCACCGAAATGTCGTTGACCGTGCGCAAGGCAAAAGTGCCGTCGCGGCCATAGACCGTATCGCCGCCGGTGAATGCAGTTTCGAATATGAACATGCCGCGGCCATTGATGGCCAGGTCCAGATCATTGGGGCTGGCTTGCAGAGCGCCTTGCTGGTCGATCCGCTGGACATTTTTGGCCTTGATCCCGCCCAAATCCGATTGTTCGAACAGGGACTTGCTGACCAGGGTCGAAAAAGCGGTTTCCGTGCGCTTGTAGCCGCCGGTGGTCAGGTTGGCGATGTTGACACCGATATTATTCATGGCGGCGCTCTGGCCCAACATACCCAGGGTCGGCACGGCGAAGGCGGAATATACGGGCATGGCAGTCGTCTCCAATCTTTCGTTTTGCGTCCTGTTGGCGGGTGGACGCAAATATCCGGTTATTTCAAAGCAAGATGAATGCCAACAGCGACAACCAGGTAAACAGTTGATATGTTTGATAAAAATATAATCAAACAGGCCCGGAGACAGGGCCCGGCGTGCCCGGTGCACATATTGCCGGGTCATAAGGGGGAGGGCGGAAATCCGGCGTCCGGTTTAACCGCATTTTAAGTCAACCCAAATAGGATCGGGTTCGATAGTTTTAGCTGACCCATTGCGGTGCCCCGGATATAGTCCGGGTTAGCGGTCACTGTCCGTCGTTTTCCATTTGGTCCATTTACGGTTCACCATGAAAATCTCGAAAGTTGGAACAGGCAAGAAAGCAGCGGTGCCCGCACGGCCAAAAGCGGTGGCCGGCAAGGGCGATGTGTTCGCTCAGCATTTGCAGGAAGCCGCCGCCACCCTGGCCACGCCCGGTGTCAGCGAAAGCGGCTCCGTTGGTGCCGTCGGGTCTATCCTGGCGGTTCAGGAAACCCCTGATTCAACCCAGGGCAGCGCCCATCGACGGGTTGTTCAGTATGGTGACGAGGTTCTCGACGATCTGGAAGATCTTCGCCGGGACCTGCTCAGCGGGGCCATCGCCAAGGACAAACTGAGCGGCCTGGCCCAGAAAATGCGCGCCCAGCGGCGGCAAACCGATGATCCCAGACTGAACAGTATCATCGACGAAATCGAGTTACGCGCAGAAGTCGAAATCGCCAAATTGACGTTTGCCCGATAAAGCGTAATTGGCTCTTGCGGGAATCGTAAAGCATCCTTATATTCCGCGCCATAATTCTCCCAATCGGGTACGGACTTTTATGGGGAAAGCTAAAGCGATGAACGTCACATTGTCTCCGGACTACCGGCCGACGGCCAAGGAAGAATTCATGAATCCGGCGATGGCGGAATATTTCCGCCAGAAGCTGCTCAACTGGCGTGGTGAACTTCTCAGTGAATCAGATGAGACTCTCCTGCTTTTGCAGGAAGGCGGTATTCAGGAACCCGATATTGGCGACCGGGCGACCATCGAATCCGACCGGGCGCTGGAATTGCGGACCCGCGACCGGGCCCGCAAGCTGATCTCGAAGATCGATGAAGCGCTGGAACGGATCGACAGCGGTGCCTATGGATACTGTGAAGAAACCAGCGAGCCAATCGGCCTGTCCCGGCTGGAAGCCCGCCCGGTGGCGACGCTGAGCATCGAAGCCCAGGAACGTCACGAACGCATGGAAAAGACCCACCGGGACGACTAAGACATCGTAAGTGCCTCTTTAAGGTAAGTGCTTCTTTAAGGTAAGTGCCCCTGCGGGCGCGCTCGTCTCATTTAAGGTAAGTGCCCCTGCGGGCACGCT
>CBFDVE010000221.1:0-4868 GCA_965613205.1 uncultured Rhodospirillaceae bacterium | reverse complement strand
CAAGCCCGGCGGCATCCAGCAATCGTCCGATCCAGGCCGCCATGTCGATTATTCTGGACAAGGGTTCGCCAGTCGAGCGGCCGTGTCCGGGCAAATCGATGGCCAGTACCGACCAGCCGTGCCAGGCGAACCAGCGGCTTTGCAATTGCCAGCATGTATGATCCATCCCGGCACCGTGAATAAAAACGACGGCGGGTTTGGCGGGGTCGAAATCCCTGCCCCCGGTGACCGCAAACACCGCCTGATCATCGATCGTGAGAAACACGCTGGATTATCCTTTTTGCGAGGCCATCAGGGCCTGATCCAGATCGCCGGTCAAATCGCCGATGTATTCCAGCCCGACCGAAAGCCGCACCAGTTCCTCGCCGACACCGGCAAAAGCCAGCGCTTCTGAATCCATCTGCTGATGGGTGGTGCTGGCCGGATGGATGACCAGCGATTTGGCGTCGCCGACATTGGCCAGGTGCGAAATCAGATTGACGCTTTCGACCAACCTGACCCCGGCATCGAAGCCGCCCTTAAGGCCGATGGTGAAGACGGCGCCCGGTCCTTTCGGCAGGTATTTTCGGGCCAGATCGTAAGAGGGGCTGGATTTAAGTCCGGCATACGAGACCCAATCGACCGCCTTGTGATGTTGCAGAAATTCCGCCACGGCCTGGGCGTTGCCGACGTGGCGATCCATGCGCAGGGGCAGGGTTTCGATGCCATTGATGGTGTAAAAGGCGTTGGTCGGCGACAACGCCGGGCCGAAATCACGCAGCGCTACCGCGCGCGCCTTCATGGTAAAGCCGAAGTCGCCGAAGGTTTCGTAGAAGATCAGGTCGTGATAGGCCGGTTCCGGTTCGGTCATAGACGGGAACTTGCCGTTCTGGGCCCAGTCGAACGTGCCTTTTTCGATAACCACGCCGCCGAGAGAATTGCCGTGACCGGCAAGGAATTTGGTCGTCGAATGGACGACTAAATCGGCCCCCCAATCGAACGGTTGGCACAAATAGGGCGTCGCCATGGTGTTATCGACGATGAGGGGAATTCCGGCCTCGTTGGCGATCGCGGCGACGGCTTCAAGATCGACCACGATGCCACCCGGATTGGCCAGCACCTCAAGAAAGATCGCCTTGCATTTCGGTGTCAGCGCCCGGCGGAAGTTTTCCGGGTCGGTGGGATCGACGAAATGGCACTTCCAACCCAGTTTCGGGAAACTGTGGCCGAACTGGGTGATCGAGCCGCCATACAAATTGCGCGAGGCGACGAATTCATCTCCGGGGCCGAGCAAGGTGAAGAAGGTCAGAAACTGGGCCGCGTGACCGCTGGCGGCGCAAACTGCGGCGCGACCGTTTTCCAGGCTGGCCAGGCGTTCTTCGAGCACCGATACGGTGGGATTGTTCAGCCGTGAATAAATAAAGCCAAAGGTTTGCAGATTGAACAGGTCGGCGGCATGTTCGGCATCTTCAAACACATAGGACGTGGTCTGGAAGATCGGTGTGTTGCGGGCCCCGGTGACCGGATCGGGCGCCGCCCCGGCATGGATGGCACGGGTTTCGAAACCGGCTTCTTTGGGGGCTTCGGTCACCTTGTTCAATCCCTCCGGACCAGCTTCGGGCGCTTCGATGAAATGATTCCCGAATTGATGCCGCCCCAGCCCAGTTCCCCATGCAGGCGGGCGTATTCGATCTTCGGGCACCGGTTCATGATCACTTTTAACCCGGCCTGCTCGCCTTTCAGGGCAGCGGCGTCATTGCGAATTTGCAATTGCATCCAGACCACCGAAATGCCTTTGCCGGGGGCCAGGGCGATGACGTTGTCCATGATCGGTTCAATGACATCGGATGGCCTGAAAATATCAACCATCTGGAAGCGGTCCGGGATATCGTCCAGGCTGGCGTAAGTGGTTTCCCCGTGCAGTTGTTCACCGGGGTGCCCTGGGTTGACCGGGATAATCCTGAACCCTTTGCCTTGCAAATATTTCATGACGAAATTGGACGGCCGCACCGGGTTGGCGCTGGCCCCGACCATGGCAATGGTGTGCACGGAATTCAGCACTTCCTTGAGATCGGCATCGGAATAGAAAAGCACATCCATATCAGTCGTGTTGCCAGACAGGCTTGCGCTTGCCAATGAAGGCATCGATCCCTTCAGCGGCGTCATGGAACATCATGTTACAGGCCATTTCGTCGCTGGCGTAGGCGTAGGCATCCTTGATGTTCTGTTCCAGTTGCCGGTAATAGACCTTTTTCCCGGCGGCGACTGCGGCGCGGGATTTACCGACAATCGATCTCGCGAACCGATCGATTTGTCGATCAAGCCTGTCCGCCGTGACGACCCGGTTGACCAGGCCAAATTCCAGGGCCTGATCGGGGCCGATAATATCGCCGGTAAACAACATCTCGAAAGCCTGCTTGCGGCCCAGGTTACGCGACAGGGCGACCCCGGGGGTCATGCAGAACAGGCCGACATTAATGCCCGATGTGCCGAACGAAGCCTCGGTCGAGGCCACCGCCATATCGGCGTTGGCGACAAGCTGGCAACCCGCCGCGGTGGCCACGCCCTGCACCCTGGCAATCACCGGCTGGGGCAAGGCGATCATCGACAGCATCATGTCGCTGCATTTTTTGAACAGCATCTTGTAGTAGTCAATATGGGGATTGGCCCGCATTTCCTTCAAATCATGACCGGCACAAAATGCCTTGCCGCGAGCGGCCAGAATGATAACCCGCACGGAATTGTCTTGGGCCAATTCATCGAAGGCACGTTGCAGGGCATCGAGCAGGTCTTCGGACAGGGCGTTGAATTTGTCCGGCCGGTTCAGGGTCAGGGTACAGATGTGGTCGTCGTCCTGACGCAGCAAAATGCTTTCATCGGGCAAACCTTGCGGCGGCGGCGGCGCGGGGGTACTCATGGATACGTGTCCGGCTAAAGTGGCTGTGGTCAGAGTATTGTCGCCTCTAGTGACCAATGTATTCAAGGGAGAATGTAAACCAGTGGCGAAAATTACCATTGATGAATTTCAAAAACTGATGACCGAAGAACTGCCGTCGGCGGCGGAAGTCGGAATGCATCTACAAGCCATTGACCATGGCAAGGCGACCATGGTGCTGCCGTTTGCCGACAACATGTTGCGCCCCGGCGGAACCGTTTCCGGGCCATCCATGATGGCCCTTGCCGATGGCGCTATGTATGCCGTCGTGCTGAGCATGATCGGCCACGTCAAGCTGGCGGTGACGACAAATTTCAATATTAATTTCCTGCGCAAACCCTTACCGGGGGACCTGATTGCCGAGGGCGCGATCATCAAGCTGGGCAAACGCCTGGCGGTGATAGAAGTGACCTTGTATTCCAACGGCGGCGAAGACGGGCCAGGTGAGCCGGTCGCCCATGCCACCGGCACCTATTCGATCCCACCCCGATAGCCCTGACCATGGGCGACCGCGTCATGCAGGAGATTGAGCAGATCGATCAGTCCCTTGTGATCTCCCGTAATGTGAAGTGTTGCAGATACCCAAAAGCAATCAACAGACGAAAATTCTTAAACCTTTCCTTACAGGTCCCCGGACAAGGCCGGCAAAGAATAGGGTATTATTTTACCTTATCTGTAAACCCACTGTTATTATTGCCGAATTTGGCTCAAAGCACCTTGACATGGATCATGTGTTGACCTAAAAAGCACACCTCGCGTGGCCGGAAATATCAAACCAACGGCTCTATCGCCCAGACCAGCGGCCCTATCGCCCAGATTTTTTTGAATGTGACGGACAATTAAATGAAAACCTATTCCGCCAAGCCCTCGGAAATCGAACGGAAATGGTGCCTGATTGATGCCGAAGGCGTCGTCCTCGGCAGGCTCGCCAGCATCATTTCCTCGCGCTTGCGGGGCAAGCACAAACCCATCTACACCCCCCACATTGATTGCGGCGACAACATCGTCGTGATCAATGCCGACAAGGTCCAGTTGACCGGGCGCAAACGTGCCGACAAGGTTTATTACTGGCACACCGGCTACCCCGGCGGCATCAAAAGCCGCACGGCGGGGCAAATTCTTGACGGCGATCATCCCGAACGGGTGCTGATCAAGGCCGTTGAGCGGATGATTTCGCGCAACCCGCTGGGCCGTCAGCAGATGCGCAAGTTGCACGTCTATGCCGGAACTGAACACCCTCATGAAGCCCAGCAGCCGGAAAATCTCGACGTTGGCGCCATGAACCCGAAGAACAAGAGGAGCGCGCGCAACCATGTCTGAAGACGTAAAGACCCTGGAAGACCTGAAAGAAGTGATGGAAGGGACCGCCGAGGCAAGCCCCGGCGAACCCGACGTTGCCGACGCCACGACCGCCCTTGTGGAACCGAAAATCGACGACCTGGGCCGCGCCTATGCCACCGGTCGGCGCAAGAACGCCATCGCCCGTGTCTGGATCAAACCGGGCAGCGGCAAGATCACGGTCAATGGCCGGGATGTGGAAGTGTACTTCGCCCGCCCGGTCCTGCGCATGGTCATCAACCAGCCTTTCGAAGCGACCAACCGGGAAGGGTCCTATGACATTACCTGTACCGTCAAGGGCGGTGGCCTGTCCGGCCAGGCCGGCGCCGTCCGTCATGGCCTGAGCCGGGCGTTGACCTATTACGAACCGGCCCTGCGACCGGCCCTGAAAAAAGGCGGCTTCATGACTAGAGACTCCCGCGTCGTCGAGCGCAAGAAGTACGGACTCCGCAAGGCACGCCGCGCACCTCAGTTCACCAAGCGTTAACTCGCCAACCCCGGCGTAGACCATGGGTGACTCCTCCCAGCAACTGTTCGGTACGGACGGCGTGCGTGGTGTCGCCAACTCTGAGCTGACGCCCGAACTTGCATTCAGGCTCGCTCGCTCAGCTGGCGA
>CBFDVE010000220.1:0-4907 GCA_965613205.1 uncultured Rhodospirillaceae bacterium | reverse complement strand
GGCCGTGATATTCATCGTACTGACCAAGCACCAGGGACGGGTAGATGGATAAGAGCCGCCAGCCCGGCGGGTATTCCGGATGGGCATAGTTCATGGCCGGGGTGATCAGGTCTTTATTGTATTCGTCAAGGGCCCAACCGACGCCATCTTCCTTCAGGCCCAGGTTGAAGATGCCGGCTTTCCAGGTGCCTTCCTTGGCCGACATGAAAATATTGTAGGCGGCCACATCGACCCGCTTGAGCATGGAGGTCAGCATGGTGCCCGGATGCAGGTAGTTCTGATTGGAATCGACTCCGATGGCCAGCTTGCCGGAATCCTTGGCGGCCTGATAGACGCCGACACCGGTGCCACCGGCAGCGGCGTAGATGACATCCACACCCCGGTCGAACTGACCCTTGGACAGTTCCGAACCACGTCCCGGGTCATTCCAGGCCGACGGGGTCGACCCGGTCATGTTCTGAATAACGACGATGTTGGGGTTGGCGTATTTGGCGCCCTGTTCATAACCGCAACCAAACGCCCGGATCATGGGAATGTCCATGCCGCCGATGTAACCGACCTTGCCGGTTTTCGAGGCCATGGCGGCGAGAATGCCGACCAGGTAGGAGCCTTCCTGTTCCTTGAAAATATAGGACTGCACATTGGGCAGATCGACAACCATATCGATGATGGCGAATTTCAGGTCGGGATATTCCTTGGCCACTTTTTCAAGGGCGGCGGCCTGGGCGAAGCCGACACCGATGATCGCCGACTGGCCGCGCTGGGCCATCTTGCGCAGGGCCTGTTCACGCTGGGCTTCGTTGGTGACTTCGAATTCCCGGTACTTGATGCCGGTTTCTTTGCGGAAACGTTCGATCCCTTCATAGATCGACTGATTAAAGGATTTATCAAATTTTCCGCCCATGTCGAAAACCACGGCAGGCTTGATTTCGGCGGCGTTGGCGCCGAACGATGCCATCAGGACGGCCCCGACAGCGGCAAATTTAAGTAACGGTCTCATAGCGTTCTCCTTCTCTGGTTTTTTACAATTTCACTTGGTCGCAATTGTCTTCATTCCCCATAGGGAATCCAAATATTCTTGACCTCGGTGGCGTGGCGTAAAAATTCTCTGCCCTCGCCCTGTTCGGAATCAAGAAAATCCCGTTCCAGGCCATAATTGACCCAGGTTCGTTTTATGGTTCGGGCCGCCAGTCTTTCCACATCGGCGCTGCCGGAGCCTGAACCAAAATACCATATACCATCGACCTGGTCATGGCTGGCCAGGCAGATCGCCAGTTCATCGCGGTTTCCGGTAATAATGTTGACCACCCCATCCGGCAGGTCTGAGGTATCGAGAATCTGGTAGAAATCTGTCGCCGACAGGGGATGGGCCTCGGACGGTATAACCACCACCCGGTTGCCCATGGCGATGGTCGGGCCGATCAGCGAAACCAGACCCAGCAGGGGGTTGGTTTGCGGACATATCAGGCCGATGATTCCGACCGGTTCATTCATCGCCAGGGTGACCCCGCGCAGGGGTGGGCTATGAACCGCGCCGTCGAATTTGTCGGCCCAGGCACCATAGGTGAACAGGCGGGCAATGGCGGCCTGGACTTCCCGGCCTGCCTTGGCCGCCGATACGCCGGTCATGGCCCGCAGGCGGTCGGCGAATTCACCTTCCCGTGCCGACAGGTTCTCGGCGATGTAATAGAGTATTTGCGCCCGGTTGTGACAATCGGCGCTGGCCCAGGATGAGGCCTTGGCCGCCGCTTCGACCGCGTTGCGGATATCCTTGCGATTGCCTTCGCCCACTTCAGCCAAATGCGCACCATCGGCACCGTAAATAATGCGACTGTAGCCACTGTCGGGACGGGCCTGTTTGCCACCCACGTAGTTTTTCGAGGTACGGTCCAGAATCGCCCTGGCCACTTTTTTACCCTTGGGTTTCCGGGTGGCAATTTTCGCCTGGGGTCGCAGACCCCTTTCGAAGGCCGGTTTCATGTATTCGTACATGCCTTCAAGGCCGCCTTCGCGGCCGAAACCGGAATCACGATAACCACCGAACCCGGCGGAAGCATCCATCTGGTTTGTCGTGTTGATCCAGACAATGCCGGCTTTAATGGCCGGGGCCATGTCCAGGGCCAGGTTGATATTTTCACTCCAGATGCTGGCGGCCAGGCCATAACGGGTGTTATTGGCCAGCTCAACCGCTTCATCGGGGGTGCGGAAGGTGGTGACGGTCAGCACCGGGCCGAATATTTCCTGTTGCGCCACGGTCGATGTGGGGGTGACGTTTTCAAGCAAGGTCGGGGGATAGAAGCAGCCAGCCTTCGGCAGGGGACAATCCGCTTGCCACAGTTTAGCCCCTTCCTTGACGCCGATTTTTACCAGCTTTTGAATCTGCTTAAGCTGGACAGGGTCAATGATGGCCCCCATGTCGATACATTTGTCCAGAGGATCACCGACCCTGAGGTTTGCCATGCGGGCCTTCAGCCTGGCCATAAACGTTGTGGCGATGCCTTCCTGCACCAGCAACCTGGATCCGGCGCAGCAGACCTGACCCTGATTGAACCAGATGGCATCGACCACCCCTTCGACGGCGCTGTCCATGTCGGCATCGGGGAAGACGATAAACGGCGACTTGCCGCCCAGTTCCAAAGACAGCTTCTTGCCGCTACCGGCGGTTTGTTCCCGAATTCGACTGCCCACGGCGGTCGATCCGGTGAAGGCGATCTTGTTGATATCCTTGTGATTAACGATCATCTCGCCGGTGCGGCCATCGCCGGTGACGATATTGACCACGCCCGGCGGCAAGCCCGCCTGGTCACACAGTTCGGCAAACAGCAGGGCGGTTAACGACGTGTATTCGGCCGGTTTCAGGACCACCGTGTTGCCAGCGGCCAGGGCCGGAGCGATCTTCCACGACAGCATCAGCAGGGGGAAATTCCAGGGCACGATCTGGCCGATCACGCCCAGGGGAACCTGGCCGGAAAATTCGCTCTCCATCAATTGCGCCCATCCGGCGTGATGATAAAAATGCCGGGCCACCAGGGGCACATCGATATCCCGGCTTTCGCGGATCGGCTTGCCGTTGTCGAGAGTTTCCAGCACGGCCAGAAGGCGGGACTGTTTCTGCACCTGTCGGGCCAGGGCATACAAATGCCGGGCCCGGCCATGGCTGGCCAACTTTGCCCAGCCTGTTTGCGCCACCCGCGCCGCCTTGATGGCGGCGTTCACATCGGCCTTGCCGCCCTGGGTGATCGTCGCCAGAACATCGCCGGTCGCCGGGTTTCGGGTCTTGAAGGTTTTTGCACCTTTAGCCGCTTTCCAGCCGCCATTGATAAAGTGGCCGAAGCGGCGGCCATGGCCATCGAGCCAGGCGTGGGCCTCTGCCGTACTTTCCGGTGCCGGGCCGTATTCCATACTGTCGATGATTTTTTTTAACGCCATCATGGCATGGCCTGTCGATGGCTGGCGGCGTAGCAACCGGTCACGAAATGTGACAATTGCCGTTCGATATCGCCGAGCAGACTGGACGCGCCAAAACGCAGTAAATCCGGTTCCAGCCAGCGGCGGCCCAATTCTTCCTTGATTAAAAACAGATAACCGAGCGCGTCCTTGGCGGTGCTGATGCCTCCGGCAGGCTTGTAGCCGACGTAATGACCGGTGCGCTGGTGGTAGTCGCGGATCATACGGACCATGACCAGAGATACCGGCAAGGTGGCGTTGACCGGTTCCTTGCCGGTCGAGGTCTTGATAAAATCGGCCCCGGCCATCATGCAGACGGCGGATGCCCTGGCCACGTTGCGCAGGGTTTTCAATTCGCCGGTGGCCAGAATTGTTTTCATGTGGGCCCGTCCACAGGCTTTGCGGTAGGCCTTGACTTCGTCGTAGACGGACCGCCAATCGCCGGTCAGGGCGTGTTCGCGGGAAATGACGATATCGATTTCCGAGGCCCCGGCGGCGACGGATTTTTCAATCTCCAGCAGCTTAAGGTCCATGGGAGTCTGTCCGGCGGGAAAGCCGGTGGACACGGCGGCGACCGGCAGGTGAGCGCCGTCGAGCGCTTCCAGGGCCGGGCCGATCATGTTGTGATAGACGCAAACCGCACCGGTGGTCAGGCCGCTGTTTTCCATGCCTAAACCGGTCAGAATATCCCTGCCGACCGGGTTTAGCGCCTTGGCGCAAAGCCGGCGCACCCGTTCGGGGGTATCGTCGCCCGATAACGTGGTCAGGTCGATGCAACTCAGCGCCTTGAGCAACCAGGCCGCCTGCCATTGTTTCTTCACCGCCCGCCGCCCGGGCAAAGACCCCGTCCGCCGTTCGACGGCGCTGCGATTGACGCGGAGAGAATCCACCCAGTCCAGATCCAGTCTGGTTCCGGGATTGCGCCTGAAGCCGGCAACTGATCTTTTGGCGCTCATGCGGCCTGCTCCGACAGTAGCGACTTGATCCGCAAGGCGGTATCTTCGCAAATCACCAGGTCGGTGATGATATTGGTCCGGAGCGCCAGCACGGCATCGCCCTTGCCGCTGCCGCCAACCACGGCGATCACCTTGCAGCCGCGCAAGTCATCCGGACCCAGCCCGAGCGCCAGCTTGTTGATATCCGATTTGACCGGTACGCCGTTAATATCGATGAAACGGCCCATGATGTCGCCAACCGCCTGTTTTTGCCGCAGTTCGCGCCATTCGGCCTCGCTGACCATGCGCATCTGGCGGATATGGGCGTTGACCAGGGCGTCGTCGCCGATGGCCCCGACGCCGATGATATAGACATCGGCCCGACGCGCCAGTTGCAGCATTTCCTGAACGCTTTGCTGGGCCTGCAGCAGTTCTTTTTCCCGTTCGCTGGAGGCCAGATAAGGAACCGGTAGAAAATAGCCCTCGCCGCCCGTCCGTTCGACCAGATTGTGGACCACATCGAAG
>CBFDVE010000219.1:0-4914 GCA_965613205.1 uncultured Rhodospirillaceae bacterium | reverse complement strand
GACCGTGCCTGTCGGGACCAGCCGGGAAATCGAGCGGCGCATTCTGGCCCTGCGCGAAGATGCCGACATTGCGGTTTGTTCCAATCCTGAGTTCCTGCGCGAGGGGTCCGCGATCCAGGATTTTACCCATCCGGACCGCGTGCTTGTCGGCTGCGATGACGAACGCGCGCGCAAGGTCATGGAGCGCGTTTACGAGCCGCTGACTTTGCGCAACGCACCGCTGATGTTTACCAGCCGCGAGTCTGCGGAGCTGGCCAAATACGCTGCCAACGCCTTCCTTGCCATGAAGATCAGCTACATCAACGAAATCGCTGATTTGTGCGAGCAGGTGGGCGCGGATGTGCAGGAAGTAGCCAGCGCGATCGGGTCGGACGGGCGCATTGGCGGCAAGTTTCTTCACCCCGGTCCGGGCTATGGCGGATCCTGCTTTCCAAAGGATGTCGCGGCGCTCATCCGCACCGCGCGCGAGGCGAGTGCACCGCTTTCCCTGATCGAGCAGGTCGACAAGGTCAATAGCGAGCGCAAGATTGCCATGGTCGGGCGGGTGGAAGCGGCTGTTGGCGGCGATCTGCGCGGCAAGACGATTGCGGTGCTCGGCGTGACCTTCAAGCCCAATACCGACGACATGCGCGACGCGCCCAGCCTGGTTTTGATTCCCATGCTGCTGGCGCGCGGCGCAACCGTGCGCGCTTACGACCCGCAGGGACAGGAGAACGCGCAAGGCCTGCTTGAGGGCGTGGACTGGTGCGCCAGCGCGCTGGACGCGGGCAAGGGCGCGGACGCGAGCGTTGTCCTGACCGAGTGGAATGAATTTCGTGCTCCAGATTTTGAAAAAATAAAAAACTCATTATCACACTGTTATGTCTGTGGCTGATGTGGTTACCTTGGACGTTTATTGTTGCCCAAGAGCGAACCCTGGCCAGACAGAAAACATCAAACACCAACGAAATGCGCCATGCCTTGGTGATTGGCAACAGTACTTATCGGGTGTCACCGCTCAGCAATCCGGCGAATGATGCCAAAGATATGGCCCGGGTATTAACCGAACTGGGCTTTGAAGTGAGCTTAGTGTTGAATGCGACACGCGAACAAATGAAACAGGCGATTCGTGTATTTGTGGAACGCTTGCGCCGAGGTGACGTGGGATTATTTTATTATGCCGGTCATGGCATGCAGGTGGAAGGTCATAATTATTTAATCCCGGTGGATGCAGATATCACCCGTAAGTATGAAATCAATTTAGAATCGATCAGTGCCAACCGGATATTGGGCGGCATGAAAGAGGCCGGTGCCGCCGTGCGCAAGGTCATCGCCGCCATGGGTGGCCAGGTCAACGTAGACCAGCCCCGCTATCTGGCGGCCACCTTCAGAACCCCGGTATTCGGTTTCGTCGATGACCTGGAATTCCGCTTCGACGATGAAAACCAAACCATCCACCTGCGCTCGGCGTCACGGTCCGGTTACAGCGACCGGGGCGTCAACCGCAAACGCATTCGGCGACTGCGAAAAATGTTTTAGCTACTGGCTGTCATTCAGATGCCGCACGTCGCCAATGGTGGCGCCGGGAAAGGCATCGAGCACGGCTTTGACCAGAGGCAGTTTGGCGACCCGGCTTTTTTCGTCTGCCGATGCGCCATCCCACTGTTGTTGCAAAGTCGGTTGTCCGGGCTGGTTTGAAACGGTCACCGTCCAGCGCCGGCGGGTATTGTCGGTCAGAAACTTGGCCAATTCGTAAGGCAATTCACGGGGGGCCCGGTCGCCCAGGCTGACATCGATGCGGCCCGGTTCAAAATGCACCAGGTGCAGGTTGTTGATGATGTTGGAACGCAGTATCCCGACACGCTTCTGCCCGGCCAGCTCGGCAACCTGCTCGAACGTGGTTGGGTCGGCCACTTCCGGGGCGGCTTTCGCTTTACCCAATTGAGGTTCTGGAATGGTTTCCCGTACCGCCACGGCCAGGGCGGACCGGGGTTGGGCTAGAGCCGGTTCCGCCGATGGGGTAGAGCCGGTGGCGATGGCCGATGTCCGGGCCGGGGCGGGTGTCGGGGCCGTTGTCGATGCCGTTGCCACCGACCGGGTCCCCTGATCCATGGCTTTCAGGGCTTCGGCCGGGGTCGGCAGAGCGGCGGAATAGGCTAGGCGGACCATGACCATTTCGGCGGCCTGGATCGGTGACGGGGCGATGCGCACTTCGCCCAGTCCTTTCAGCATCATCTGCCAGGCCCTGGCGATGGCCGCCATGGGCAGCCTGGCCGCCATGTCCTTGCCGCGCAGCCGCTCGATTTCCGGCACGCCGACATCATCGGCGGCGCTGGGGGCGACTTTGATGCGGGTCAGCCAGTGAGTGATATCGAGCATGTCTTCGAGCAAACTGGCCGGATCGGCACCGGACCGGTATTGCCGGTCCATCAGGTCGAGGGCGGCGGCAATATCGCCCTTCAGCACCGCTTCGAGCAGGTCGAAGGTCTGCGAGCGATCGGCCAGGCCGAGCATATCGCGGACTTGGTCTTCGGTAACGTCTGCCAAGCCGTGGGCGATGGCCTGGTCGAGCAGGCTGAGGCCATCGCGGACCGAGCCATCGGCGGCCCTGGCGATCATGGCCAGGGCACCGTCACTTATTTTAGCCCCTTCCTGCTCGGCGATACCGGCGAAGTGGTCGGACAGGGTTTGCATTTCCACCCGGCGCAAATCGAAGCGCTGGCAACGGCTGAGAACGGTCACCGGAATTTTGCGGATTTCCGTCGTGGCGAAGATGAACTTCACATGTTCGGGCGGTTCTTCCAGGGTTTTCAGCAGCGCATTGAAGGCGCTGTTGGACAGCATATGCACTTCGTCGATGATGTATATCTTGTAGCGGGCCGAGGTTGGCCGGTAGCGTACACTTTCGATCAGCTCGCGAATATCGCCGACCCCGGTGCGACTGGCGGCGTCCATTTCCAGCACATCCACATGGCGATCCTGGGCGATCGCCAGACAATGTTCACAGATCCCACACGGGCTCGCCGTTGGCCCGCCGGTGCCATCGGCACCGATACAATTGAGCACCCGGGCAATGATTCGCGCGGTCGTGGTTTTGCCGACCCCGCGCACCCCGGTCAGAATAAACGCATGGGCCAAACGACCGGAACCAATGGCGTTGGTCAGGGTCCGCACCATGGCCTGCTGGCCGATCAGACCCTGGAAATCGGCGGGCCGGTATTTGCGCGCCAGCACCGTGTAATCATCGCCAGTGTCCGGCACGCCAGAGGCAATATCAGGGTCTGGCGGGCTTTGATCGGTCATGGGGCGGCTTGATTGTTCCCGGAAGTGCGTGAGGTGGGAGACCGACGACCGACCCGTATCGAATCTCGTTGCGGCTGCTTCCTTCCGGACCTGACCGGGTTGGCGAGGGACACGTCCGACGCCGATCTCCCGCCCTCACTATAACAGATCAGGCCTTGGGGAGGTCAATGAATTGTATCGGCGTTCTAGTCGGAAAACAGATCGGCCGCCGGAGCCTGTTCCATCTGGCTGTCTTCATCGTCGTCGAAAATCGACGTTTCCGGTTCCGGCTTCGGCTCGGTCATGGCCCATGGGTTGTCCACTACCGGGACGCTCACCGGGGTCGTTATCAGGGGCGCGCGTTGCAGTATTTTCAAATGCTTGACCGGGCTTTCCGGGATCACCCGTTTGCGTTCGACGACAATGAAACCACCGGCACTGCCGGTCAGGACGAAGGACAGCAACACCGGGTTATTGTCGAATTCGTAAACCCCATCCCGGATCGAGACGAAGCGCGCTTCGGTGGTGCCGCCAGCGGCAACGGAAATAGCCCCGGCACAGGAATATCCCCGGACCACCCCGGCACCGGGCCCGCTGATCACGCGCACATCGGCGACCGCGATGGATTTGAAGAATTCCATGGCGCGGAATACATGCCGCCGATCATCGGCGTTTTCGATGATCAGCCGATAGGGGGTGTCCTGGGAAATACCGATATAGGTCGGCACGAAAGTATCCTGGCGGATTCTCAGATTGATCTTGCGCGCGCTATCCCAGTCCACAGCCGCCAGCAAACCCGCATTGGAGGAATCCGGGGTCAGGCAGGTCTGATCAAACATCGACCGTTCGCCGCCGATTTGCGCACAACCAGCAAGCAACAGCAAAACACCCATCAACGCTGGAACGCGCGGCAACTTCATCCGACGGTGATTCCTTGTTCCGCTAATCGCCAAAAAACCGCAACAGCCCACTTCGTTCGTGGAAAACTATACAAAACGGGCCATCATACCAACTGAATAATCAATTGATCCAGTATGTTAGAGCCCGTGCGTAAATGAATGTTTAACGCTATTCCCATGCGTGTCTTAATAATCTATCAAAAATCAATCACTTCGTCAGGAATTCATCGTGTCGACCACGCTTTATTATACGGCCACCGGATTGGAAAGGGTGCCCCTGCTGCGCCAGGACGAAAGCTGGGTTCAATCGATGCTGCATCATCGTCAGACCCGAATTGTCCCGGTTTGGCGCAACGCCAATCTTATCCTCGGCGACGACAAGCCCGGCGCCATACATTTGACCGGCGATCACGCTCGCGGGCTGCTGCAAATCGCCGGCGAAATATCCCTGTTGGGCCTGGCCACCGGTGACGGCGAAAGTGAACCCGGTACCGCCTATTTCGCCATCGATCTGTCCGAACATGAACTGCCGACCCTGACCCCGGCCATGGGTCTGGCCAATTTCATCGACCTGCGCCAGGTCGGCCCGTTGCTGGCCCACCAAGACGCCGCCCTGCTGGCCTTTGCCAGGGGCAACATGTACTGGCATCGCCACAACCGATATTGCTGCGAATGCGGCGGCGTGACGGCATCCCATGAGGCCGGCCGTTTGCGCCGTTGCCAGAACCAGGCCTGTGGCCGTGAATACTTCCCG
>CBFDVE010000218.1:0-4916 GCA_965613205.1 uncultured Rhodospirillaceae bacterium | reverse complement strand
AAGATGCCGCCCCGGCGACGGCTGTCAACAGGATGGCGGCAAACGGAATGCCCGCGATGGTTCCGTTGGCCATCCATGTGAATTCCGGCGATGCCAATCCGATGCTGCGGTCCGTGTAAACGAAGATTGCCCCTTGCAGGACGCTCAACATGCCGAAGGTCAGAATCAGCGGGTGAATGCGCAACAGGTTGTTGAGCAATCCGTTGACAAGTCCAATGCCCGCCCCCAGACCCAACGCGACGAGGATCCCGGCGACGGTCATCGCCGATTGTCCGTTCATCAGGTCACTGGTGATGACCACGACCAGGCCGATCAACATGCCCACCGACAGATCAATCAATCCGGCGATGATTACGATCGTCTGGCCACTAGCCAGGATCGCCAGCGCGGCCGTCTGCAAGGCAACATTAGTCAAGTTGTTTTGAGTTCGGAATTCCGGAATGGCAAGCAGCGAAGCCGCTAGCATCACCACCAACAAAATGACGATGCCGCGGTGGCCACTGAGCAGGGTTGTGGCGGCTTTAGGTTTCACCGACACGCTCCAGAACAGATTTGCTGGAGCTCACCCAGCCAAATTTCATGGCATAATTCTCCAGCGTCGCGGCATGCAGGTTGGGCGCAAATGACGACACCGCATCTTCCACCATGGTCGTGCGGAAGCCATGGTGAAAAGCTTCGCGGGCCGTTTCCTCGACACAAATTTGCGTCACCGTGCCGGTAACGATGACCGAGCGCACGTCGAGGGAATGCAGCATGTCAGCAAGCGCCGTAGCGTGGAACGCGCCATAACCGAATTTTTCGACAATCAGGTCATCGGGCTCGGGGTATATCTCGCGGATGATATCGGTGCACTCCAGAGGCTCGTTGCTGTCGGCGTAATCCCGTTTGTGCCCCTTCCAGCAGCACTTGGTTTCCGGTTCGCATTCCGGCGACCAGTTCCAGATCAGCGATCGGTAGGGCGTGGCGATGAACTTGGTATAGACAATAGTCAATGCCCGGGCGCGAAAAGCGGCGATCAGGGTTCGGTGCGCCGCGATTGTCGAGCGGGCGTCGGGCACCTCGAGGGGGGCGCCCGGACGGACAAAATCGTTCTGCATATCGACGATCAAAAGCGCCGGATTTTCGACCTGGTCATTCTCTTCTATCATCTTGCCCTGCCCTGATTATCAAGCTTCCTCGCAATTCCCTACACAACCGTCCGACACCGCGCAATCACCGTGGACAGCACCTCGTCGGCGTCCCGTTTCCACCAGTTGTTGGCTGAAAATATCTCGACTTCGACGAGCCCGTTGAAGCCTTCCGCCTCGACCCAGCCACGGATTTGGGGGATATCGATGACGCCGTCCCCCATCATACCCCGGTCAAGCAAAAGGTCGGTCGTCGGCACCAGCCAGTCGCAAACATGAAAGGCCAGAATCCGTTCCCGGCCGGCACGGCGAATTTCCGTTGCCAGATCCGGGTCCCACCACACGTGGTATACGTCGATCGCAATACCCAATCCAATCCCCAGTTCATCGCAAAGATCATTGGCTTGCTTCATCGTATTCACGCAGGCGCGGTCGGCCGCATACATGGGATGCAGTGGTTCGATCGCTAACGGCATGTCGAGCGAACGCGCATACTCAAGTAAAGCGGCGATGCCATCGCGCACCTGAGAGCGAGCCCCGGCGATGTCTTTCGAGCCTTCGGGCAGCCCGCCGACCACCAGCACCAGACATTGAGCGCCAAGGGCGACGGCTTCATCGACAGCACGGCGATTGTCATCAAAGGCGGCCTGGCGACCGGCGGCATCGGCGGCGGGGAACATGCCACCCCGGCACAGGCCGCTGACCTTCAAGCCGTTATCACGAATCATGCGGGCCGCCTCGTCGACACCGCATTCATGCAATTTATCACGCCAGGGAGAGATTCCGCCGATGTCGTGACAAACACAGCCATCGATGCATTCTCGCAGATTCCATTGTTCGCGAACGGTAGCGGTATTGAGGGATATTCTTTTTTGATCAACTGCTTTCAAGGCCTTATACCCCTATTCCATGGATAGCCATGACCCTCGCCATGCGGTCACAGGCGTTATCAGGGTCGCTGAACAGCCCGGCCTTGTCGGCCAACCGGAACAGTTCCGCTAGATGCTGGGCCGAACGCGTGCTTTGCTGTCCGCCGATCATGGTGAAATGTTCTTGATGGCCGTTCAGGTAGGCCATGAAGACGACGCCGGTTTTGTAGAACCGGGTCGGAGCCTTGAAGATATGCCGAGACAGCGCCACCGTGGGGGCAAGAATTTCGTGATAGCGTGACAGTTCACCCGCCCCCATGGCCGACAGCGCAGCGCTGGCCGCCGGTGCGATGGCATCGAAAATCCCGAGCAGGGCGTCGGAATGGCCCTGGTCATCCCCTTCAATCAAATCGGCATAATTGAAGTCGTCGCCGGTATACATCCGCACGCCTTTGGGAAGACGCCGACGCATGGCAATTTCCTTCTGGTCGTCGAGCAGGGAAATCTTGATGCCGTCAATCTTATCTGCATTGGCAGCTATTACATCAAGGCAGATATCCATCGCAACCATGTGATCGTCATCGCCCCAGTACCCTGCCAGGGCCGGGTCAAACATGTCACCGAGCCAGTGGATGATCACAGGTTGTTTCACCTGGCCAAGAATGTGGTCGTAGACGCGCCCGTAATCGTCCGGGGATTTGGCGCAGGCGGCGAGCGCTCGGCTGGCCATCAGAATGATCCTGCCTCCGGCAGCCTCTACGGCTGAACATTGCTGCTCGTAGGCGGCGATGACATCATCAATCGACAGCGACGGGTCGGGTGCAATTTGGTCCGTGCCCGCGCCGCAGGCGAGCATAGCTTCACCATCGAAATCACGTGCCGCATCTACCGAACGCCTGATCAATTCAAGTGATGTGGTCCAATCCAGCCCCATTCCCCGCTGGGCCGTATCCATGGCTTCCGCTACGCCGAGCCCGAGGCTCCAGAGATAGCGCCGATAGGCGAGCGTCGCATCCCAGTCGATGGCCGTATCCAGCCACGGGTCATTGTCGGCGAACGGGTCGGCGACCACGTGGACGGCGGAATAGGCGATGCGGGGTAGCGGTGCGGCGCCCTTTTTCGGGAATATCCGCGGCGCGCCTGTCTGATATATTTCGGTGTCGCCTGAAGCTGTTGGCAAAATGACCTGCGGCATGGATCAGATCTCCAGATCCGGGACGTCGATCCAGCGCCGCTCGGCCCAACTCTGCATTCCCAATTGGGCCAGTTGCACGCCTTTGGCACCTTCCAGCAACGTGTAGTTCCAGGGCGCATCTTCGAACATGTGCCGAATGAACATTTCCCATTGGACCTTGAAGCCGTTGTCGAAAACCTGGTTGTCCGGAACTTCCTGCCAGGTATCGAAAAAGTCGATGGTTTGGGGTTCGTCCGGATTCCAGACCGGCTTGGGCGTGTTGACCCGGGCCTGGGATTTACACGAATGCAGCCCCGCGACAGCGGACCCATGGGTGCCATCGACATGGAACGTGACCAGATCATCGCGCCGCACTCGGGTGCACCAGGAACTGTTGATGTGGGCAACAATGCCGCCATCCAGTTGGAACGTCGCATAGGCGGCGTCGTCGGTGTCGGCGGCGTAACGCTCGCCATTTTCGTCCCAGCGTTCCGGTATATGGGTGGCACCCAGGCAGGAAACCGCCCTGACCGGCGCGATCACATCGTCGAGCACGTAGCGCCAGTGGCACAACATATCGAGGATAATGCCGCCACCATCGGCCTTGCGGTAATTCCAGCTGGGGCGTTGGGCGGTCATCCAGTCTCCCTCGAAAACCCAGTAGCCGAATTCACCCCTGACCGACAGGATGCGGCCGAAAAATCCTGAGTCGCGAAGCCGTTTCAGCTTCATCAGCCCCGGCAACGACAGTTTATCGTGCACGACGCCGTTTTTGACCCCCGTCTTCGCCGCGTGCCGCGCGATGGCCAGGGCGTCGTCCAGGGTCTCGGCAATCGGTTTTTCGCAATAAACGTGCTTGCCGGTATCCATGGCCTTGATCAGAAGATCCTTGCGCAGGGTCGTGGTCGCGGCATCGAAAAACAGGGTATCGTCAGGGTCGGCAAGGGCGGCGTCGAGGTCGGTGGTCCAACGTTCGATACCATGGGCCTTGGCCAGGCGTGAGACTTTGTCGGCGTTGCGCCCGACCAGGATGGGGTCCGGCACGACCCGGTCGCCGTTGGCAAGCTGTACGCCACCTTTTGATCGGATGGCCAGGATCGAGCGTATCAAATGCTGGTTCATGCCCATGCGCCCGGTCACGCCGTTCATGACGATGCCTAAACGAATGTCAGCCATGATCAAATTCCCCATAATCTTGTGTCTTGCAAGCAGGGTCTCGCAACTGTATCAGATGGTCAAGCGGAAAGTAACCGTTTGGTTATTTATCTATCAGGGCCAAGTATCCCAAAATGACATCGGTGACATGATCACGCCGTTTTTTAATCGCAGAACGGGTCATCAGTTTTCGGCCAAAAATAGCGCCAAGCGTGCTGACATTGGAGAAATAGAAGTAGGCCAGGCCGGCAATGGAAATATAAAGTTGCATGGGATCAACATTGCGGCGGAATTGGCCAGCCTCCTGCCCTCGCCCGACCACTGCGGATATCTGCTTGATCAACGGAGAATGCATGGCCCGGATGCGGCGCGATTTGCGAATGTGTTCGGCGTTATAAAGATTTTCGTCATTCAACAACCGAATGAATGCCGGGTTGTTAACAAAATAGTCGAAATTGAAGGCGATCAGCTCGCGGATGGCCTTGTGCGGCTCCAGATGGTCCAGGGCCAGGACTTTTTCATGGTCACGGATATCGGCATAGGCGTTTTCGAGTACCGCCGTATAGAGCGCTTCCTTATTGCCGAAGTAGT
>CBFDVE010000217.1:0-4924 GCA_965613205.1 uncultured Rhodospirillaceae bacterium | reverse complement strand
CAGTCATCCAGGTGAGAACCGGAAAAGACGACTTGCAGGACCGGCGCACCGGGGGCGTCGAGCGGCGTCGGCGGACGGTCTTCGGCGAGGGTCTGGTTGGGGGATGAAACGGCGAATCCGGTGGTGTTGAGGACAACGTCGGGCACCGTGTCGGCAAATATCTGCTCGACAATGGCGGCGGCGACCGGGTCTTTCAGACTGGCCACATAAATCGGCAAGGCGTTCAGTCCGGCTTCGCCAAGGGCGGCGATCAGATCATCGACGGCAGACAAATTTCCCGCCTGCAACAAGGCCCGGTAGAACACCAGGGCGGCGACAGGCTGGCCATGGACCCACCGGGGTGATCCGTAACGCCCGGCCCTGAGCAGGGGCACGGGTTCCAGCCACTCTGTTTTATGACCGCACAAACTGGCGGCGAAATTGAGCAATGCGGTGGCATTGTCGGGGCCGCCGTGGACCATGTATTGCCACAACCGATGGCAGGTTTCCGGTGAGAGAGTGGAAAAGCCGGACAATTCCGCGTCGGGCTGATCATCGCCGGGCAGCAAGGCCAGGTCGATATTTTTCTGCCGACAAATTCCGGCGATCTGCTCGACCCCGTAGGGCCAGTAGCCGCGCCCGCCGAGCAGCCGGACGATGACCAGTTTGGCCCCGCCTATGACCTGATCCACATACAGATCGACGGACATGTTGTGGCCCAGGTTGAGCAGATTGGCCAGGCGCAGGCTGGGGAAATCGTCTGTACCCAGTTGCTGGCGGGCGTGACTGAGCGCCGTCAGCTCCGTATCGGCGGCACTTAAATAAACAATATCGCCGGTGGTCTGGCCCAGATCGATGGCTTCCGAACCATCGGAAATCCCCCCCGGCGTGGCGGCCAGCAGGTGCATGGCTACGTCGCCAGGGCCGCTTGAATGGCGACCCGGTCGAGGCCCTTCTGACCGATCACCACCAACTGGCTGCGCCGTTGTTCCGTGGCCTGCCAGGGGCGGTCGTAGTAGCGCTGGATGCGCGGGCCGACCCCCTGCACCACATGGCGCATGGCCTTGCCCGGCACATGGACGAAGCCTTTGATGCGCAAAATATCGTGTTCGGCGGTGAGCGCGGCCAGCTTGATTTCGAGCGCGTCCGGGTCGGTCACATCGCCCACTTGAACCGTGAAACTTTCGAAATCGTCGTGATCGTGATCGTCTTCGCCGTCGTGGTGGGATTTGCGATCTTCGATGCCGTCTTCGACCGCCGCACTAATGCCCAGCAACACATCCAGATCGACTTTGCCGTTGCTGGTGCGCAAGGACCTGACGCCGGGGCGCAGGGTGGCGGCAATGGTGGCGGCGACACCGTCCATGCCGTCACTGCCCAGAATATCGGCCTTGTTAAGAATGACCAGGTCGGCGCACAGCAATTGATCTTCGAACACTTCTTCCAGCGGGTTGTCGTGTAAGGGATCGTCCCGATCTATCGTATCATCAACAAAACGCCCGGCGGCCACGGCGGGGGAATCGATCACCGCAATAACCCCATCGACGGTCACTCTGGCCCGCACTTCCGGCCAGTTGAAGGCCTTGATCAGAGGCTTGGGCAGGGCCAGGCCGGAGGTTTCAATGACAATGTGATCGGGCGGGTTGTCCCGTTCCAGCAGGGCCTCCATGGCCGGTAAAAATTCATCAGCGACGGTGCAGCAGATGCAGCCGTTGGCCAGTTCGATCACGTCACCGTCTTCGCAACCTTCGATGCCGCAGCCCTCGATCAAATCGCCATCGATACCCAGATCGCCGAATTCATTGATGATCATGGCGATGCGTCGGCCGTTGGCGTTTTCCAGAATATGCCGGATCAGGGTGGTCTTGCCGGCCCCCAGGAAGCCGGTGATGACGGTGGCGGGTATTTTCATGGCGCTATTCTTATTCCTGTTATTTCAGTTTTTGCGGCAGTCCTGCGGTGACCAGAACCACACTGTCGGCCATTTCGGCGATGGCCTGGTGCGCCGCCCCAAGGGCATCGAGCCAGGCCCGCGCCTGGGCGTTATCGGGAATCACCCCCTGCCCCGCATGGTCGGAGACAATGACCACTGGATATGTATGATTTTTCAAGACTTTTGTAAGGGCTGATGTTTCGAGCGCGACATCTTTCCCACTGGCCAGCACATTTGCCAGCCACATGCCCAGGCTGTCGATCAGCACCAGACAGTCAATCCGGGCCAGCGCCCCGGCCAGGTCGAGCGGCTCTTGCACCACCGACCACGACTCCCCCCGGCGCTGTTGGTGGGCGGCGATGCGCTCTTTCATGTCATTGTCCAGGGCCTGGGCGGTGGCCACATAGACCGCCGGGGTATCGCCGATCAGCCCTTCGGCATAAGCGCTTTTGCCCGACCGCTGGCCGCCGAGAACCAGAGTTAAGGGGGGCAGGGTCATTTAAGGCCCTCGGTGCCTGGCGGCAGATTGACCCCGGCGATGCGCCAGCGTCCGCCCTTGCCCCGGAACAACCCACCCTTGAAATGGTCAATGCGGGTCAGCGACAGATTGTCGATGGTAAAGGCCATGGCATCAATCGGTTCGATATCGAGCGCCAGGGCGAGGGCGGCGCGGATGGTGCCGCCGTGGGTGACGGCGACGATATCACGGCCCTCATGTGTTTGGTTCAGGCGGTCAATGCCGGTGCTTGTGCGGGCGATCAGATCGGCCAGGCTTTCACCGCCCGGCGGGGCGTTGCGGCCCGGATTCTGCCAGAAGGATTTATACTCGGGCGGGTTCAGTTGGGCCAGTTCCTGCCAACTGTGGTCCTGCCAGTCACCGAAGCTCTGTTCGGCGAAATCCGGCTCGATCAGGGGCTCAACGAAAGGTGCCCCGGCTTCCACTATGGCGGCTGCCGTGTCTTTGGCCCGGCGCAAATTGCTGGTCACCCACTCAGCCCCTTGCGGCACCAGGTTGGCCAGACCGGCGAAGGCGCGAGCGTCCGATGTATCGCACGGCACATCTTTTTGGCCATATATCTTGCCGCCGTGGGTGGTCACCGGGGCGTGGCGAATCCACCACCAGCGGGTCGGCTGATCTGACATGTTCGTTCCTTATCCCAACGCCGCGGCGGCGGCCAGCAGGATGGCGGTTTCGCTGACCTGTTGAGTGGCCCCCAGCACATCGCCCGTGTGGCCACCGATTTGACGTTTGGCCAGCACCATCATGGCCGCTGCGGCCAGGCACCCGGCGATCAGCAAGATCCAGGCGACCGCCCCGCTGAGCACGAAGGCGGTGACGGCGGCGAGCGCGAAGGCGGTTAAGAAAGTTTCCATTTCCGGCTTGCCCGCACTGGCCCCCAAACCATCGTCGCGGGCGGCGGGCAAATTGGCCATCAGCCCCACCATCAACGCCCTGGAAATACAGGCCGCCGAAATCAGCGCCAGAGTCGCCGTGCCCGGACCGGGCATTCCGGCCAGGGCACTGGCGCGAATGATCACGGAAAAGACCAGGGCCAACATGCCGTAGGTGCCGATGGCGCTGTCCCGCATGATGGTCAATTTCGATTGAATATCAAGTCCGCCGCCGAAGCCATCGGCGACATCGGCGAGGCCGTCTTCGTGCAGGGCCCCGGTGACCACGACGCCCGTGGCCAGGGCGATCAGGGCCAAGGCCAGGGGATGCAGACCGAGCGTCGAGGCGACCATCAGGGTGAGGCCTGAAATCGCCCCGACGATGAGCCCGACGGCGGGAAAGGCCCAGGCCGCCTGGGCCAGATTTCGCGGCGCCTGATCGGGGTCTGCCGGTACCATCCGGGCCACCGGCAGACGGGTTAAAAAGCCGGTAACGAAGACCAGGTCGCGGGCCCAGCCGAGCAGGATTGTGCTGTTTTTTTCACTGCCTGCCATGGCCAAAACTCCCGCCAAAAAAAACCACCTCACCCTTTGCAATTTCAGTTATAGGTTATCGGCACAAGAATCAACACACCCGTTACCCGAAAGGTTCTCAAGCACTTGCCAAATGCTCAAAACGTCACCTCGCTCGACGATATCCGTAAATTGCTGGCCCAGGCGCCGGGCCCCGATGACAGCGCCGCGACCCAGGCGAGCGAGCGGGAACCCCAATTGACCAAGCCGCCGGGATCGCTCGGTCGGCTTGAGGAAATTTCCCTGTGGCTGTGCCGGTGGCAGGCCAGCCATCCGCCGCGCATGGGCCACCCGCACGCCTATGTATTTGCCGGCAATCACGGGGTTACGGTGCGGGGCGTGTCGGCCTTTCCCGCCGAAGTCACCGTGCAGATGGTGGCCAATTTCGAACACGGCGGTGCCGCCATCAATCAGTTGTGCAAAACATTCGGTATCGAGCTCAACGTCATTGCCCTTGATCTGGACACCCCGACGGCAGATTTCCTGGACGCCCCGGCGATGAGTGAAAGCACCTGTGTTGAGGCCTTCAATCAGGGCATGACCGTGGTCACCAATGATATGGATGTGTTGTGTCTGGGCGAAATGGGCATCGGCAACACGACGGCGGCCGCCGCCATCTGCCACGCCTTGTACGGAGGCCAGGCGGCTGACTGGACCGGGCCGGGCACGGGCGTGCAGGGCGACGCCATGACCCTGAAAACCCGGGTCGTCGCCGATGCGGTCAAATATCACAAACCGCATATCAAGGATGGCCTGGATGTCATGTGTCGGCTCGGTGGCCGGGAACTGGCCGCCATCGCCGGGGCGGTGCTGGCCGCCCGCTTAATGCGGGTGCCGGTGTTGCTCGATGGTTATGTATCAAGTGCCGCCGCCGCCGTGCTGGAAGGCACGGTTACCGGGGCCCTCGATCATTGCCTGGTCGGTCATGTTTCGACCGAACCGGGTCATCTGCGGCTGCTCGACCGAATCAACAAACAACCCTTGCTGGCCATGAACATGCGTCTCGGCGAAGGGTCCGGTGCGGCCCTGGCCGTCGGCCTGCTGCAA
>CBFDVE010000216.1:0-4979 GCA_965613205.1 uncultured Rhodospirillaceae bacterium | reverse complement strand
ATCGAAGAAGACTGGTATAATTTCACGGCCCTCAATATCCCGCCGGAACACCCGGCCCGCCAAGAGCATGACACCTTTTATCTTTCGGGCGAAAAGGACGGGCAGCGCAAGCTGCTGCGCACCCATACCTCGCCGGTGCAGATCCACACCATGCAGGAATGCGAACCGCCGATCCGCATCATCGTGCCGGGGCGTACTTACCGCTGCGATTACGATGCCACTCATTCTCCGATGTTCAATCAAATTGAGGGCCTGGTGATCGACGAGACCACCCATATGGGCCATCTAAAGGGCTGCATTATCGATTTTTGCCGGGCCATTTTTGGCGTTGATGATTTGCCGGTGCGTTTTCGACCCAGTTACTTTCCGTTCACTGAACCTTCGGCGGAAGTTGATATCGGCTGCACCCGGGAAGGCGGGGAATTCCGCATTGGACATGGCGGGGACTGGCTGGAAATTCTTGGTTGCGGCATGGTTAACCCGAAAGTACTGGAAAACTGCGGCATCGATTCGAGCAAATATCAGGGCTTCGCCTTCGGCATGGGGGTCGAACGCATCGCCATGCTGAAATACGGCATTCCTGACCTGCGTACGTTCTTCGAATCGGACCTGCGCTGGCTCCGTCATTATGGTTTTCAGGCTCTCGATGTGCCCAGTGTGGTCGGAGGGCTGAAGCCATGAAAATCACCCTCTCGTGGCTCAAAGAACATCTGCAAACCGATGCTAGCCTGACCGACCTGACCGACAAGTTGACCATGCTGGGGCTGGAAATCGAAAGCGTCAACGACCGGGCGGCGGGGCTGGAAAGTTTCGTCGTCGGCCATGTGATCGAGGCTAAAAAGCATCCCGGTGCCGATAAATTACAGGTTTGCCGGGTCGATACGGGCTCGGAAATTGTCGATGTTGTCTGTGGCGCGCCGAACGCGCGAACCGGCCTGAAAGGCGTTTTCGCGGCCAGCGGGTCCTACGTTCCGGGCATCCATATGACCCTGAAAAAAGCCGAAATCCGCGGTGTCGAAAGCAACGGCATGTTGCTGTCGGAACGGGAAATGGGCCTGAGCGACGAACACGACGGCATTGTCGAGTTGGCCGATGACGCCCCTGTGGGGGTTCCTGCTATCGAAATCATGGGCCTGGACGACCCGGTCATCGACATCGCCATCACCCCTAACCGGGGCGATTGCTTAGGCGTTCGCGGCATCGCCCGTGATCTGGCGGCGGCCGGCATGGGCACTTTAAAGCCTCTGGCGGCAGACCCCGTCGAGGGCACTTTTGACAGCCCCATTAAGGTTAGTCTGGATTTCGAACCCGATAAGGCCGATGCCTGTCCCCATTTCGTTGGCCGCTACATTCGCGGGCTCAACAACGGCCAAAGCCCGAAATGGCTACAAGACAAGCTGCTCGCCATCGGCCTGCGACCAATTTCCGCCCTGGTCGATATCACCAATATCATGACCATCGAATATTGCCGCCCCCTGCATGTTTTCGATGGCGACAAGGTCAAGGGCGATATTCATGTTCGCCTGGCCCGAGCGGGCGAAAAACTGCTGGCCCTGGACGGCAAGGAATACGATCTGGACGACGGCATGACCGTCATCGCCGACGATCAAATGGCCGAGGGTCTGGGCGGTGTCATGGGCGGTGAGCTTTCCGGTGTAACGGCTGAAACGATCAACGTGTTTGTCGAATCAGCCCTGTTCGATCCGATCCGCACGGCGGTCACCGGGCGCAAGCTGAAATTGCAATCCGATGCCCGTTTCCGGTTCGAGCGCGGCATCGATTCAGCCTTCCTGGAATCGGGCCTGGAAATCGCCACCCGGCTGATCCTGGAAATTTGCGGCGGCGAGGCATCCCATCTGGTCGTCGCCGGGGCCGAACCGGACCGATCCTTGACCGTGCCGTTCCGCCCCGGCCGGGTGCTGCAACTGGCCGGAATTGAAATCCCGACCGATGACATGATGCGAATTCTGACAGCCCTCGGGTTCACCGTCAGCGGTGACGGCGATATTCTCGATGTGGGGGTGCCGACCTGGCGCGGCGATATTGTCGGCGAAGCCTGTCTGGTCGAAGAAATTGTCCGGGTTTACGGCTACGACCAGTTGCCCATGGTCTCGCTGCCCCGCCTGGGCGCCGTTCCGGCCCCGGCCCTGAATAGCGATCAGCGCCGTCGCCACACTGTGCGGCGAACCCTGGCTTCTCGGGGGCTGGTCGAAGCGGTCACGGTATCGTTCATGCAGGCCGATCATGCCGCCCTGTTTGGCGGCGGCGGCGATGATCTGGTGCTGGTCAATCCGATCAGTTCCGATTTAGGCGTCATGCGCCCGTCGATCCTGCCCAATCTGATCACGGCGGCCGGTCGCAATGGCGACATGGGCAATGCAGATTGCCCCTTGTTCGAAGTCGGCCCGCAATATCATGGTGATCGACCCGATGGACCCAATGGCCAGCAGATGGTCGCCAGCGGTATCCGGGCTGGCCGCAGTGGCCGACGCAACTGGGCCCAGGCGCCTCGGCCAGTAGATGTTTTTGATGCCAAGGCCGATGCCCTGGCCGCCCTGGCCGCCGCCGGGGCTCCGGTCGACAAATTACAAATCATGCCCGACGGCGCGCCCGACTGGTATCATCCCGGACGCTCGGGCAGCCTTAATCTGGGACCGAAAACCGTACTCGCGGCGTTCGGCGAGGTCCATCCCGGCGTACTGGCGAAACTCGATGTCAAAGGCCCCGTGGTGGCCTTCGAAGTTTTCCTGGAAAACCTGCCAAAAGCGAAAAAGGCCAAAGGCACGACCAGGCCCCTGTTAGTGCTGTCCCCCTTGCAAGCGGTGCAGCGGGATTTCGCCTTCGTCGTCGAAACCGGAGTCCGCGCCGATGCGGTGATGCGGGCGGCCCGGTCCGCCGACAAGGCCCTGATCAGTGATGTGTCCCTGTTTGATGTGTTTCAGGGTGGCAATTTGCCGCCAGGGCACAAATCACTGGCCATTAATGTCACACTGCAACCGACGGATAAAACCCTGACCGACGAGCAAATCGACCGGGTTTCAGAAAAGGTCATCGCCGCCGTTGAAAAGGCCTGTGGCGGTATGCTCAGGGCCTGATTTGGGCGGATCAGATTTTTTGTCTTGCCAATCCCAAATAACCTTATTGTGCGGTGGGTTAATTGGGGATTATTATACAAGCGAACGAATTCAATGAAGTCGTTCGGGTGGGGTCGAAAAATGGGAGTAGTGAAATGGCTAAAGACTTAAGCCTGACTGGTGTTGAGCGGTTTTTCGATGATAACGAAATAATCGTCAGCAAAACCGATCTGAAGGGTCGCATGACGTACGTCAACGACGTCTTCCTGCGGCTGGCGGATTACACGGAGCAGGAATGTCTGGGCGAACCCCACTCCAAAATCCGCAATCCGAACATGCCCCGCTGTATATTCAAACTATTGTGGGATGTCATTCAGGATGGGCGCGAATTATTCGCCTATGTGGTCAACCGGTCGGCCAATGGGGACCATTATTGGGTGCTGGCCCATGTAACGCCGAGTAAAGATACTCAGGGTAATGTGATCGGATATCACTCCAATCGCCGGGTGCCGGATCGAAATATCCTCGAGGAAACGATCATGCCGCTTTATACCCAATTGCTGGCGGAAGAACAAAAATATCCCAACAGCAAGGATGGCATGGCCGCGTCCATGGCCATGGTCACCGGCCTTTTGAAGGAAAGTGGCAAGGAATATGACGAATTTATCGCCGGTCTGATCTAGCAAAAAAGTTCAGGAGAATTCATGATGTTTGGCAGTGAACAAAAGGCCGCCATTTCGAAGGCGCTCGCAGTATGTAAATCCGTCGTAGACGGCGATTTGGAAGCCCGAATCATCGATATTTCAGAAACCGGAGAAGCCGGGGAGTTGATGGAGACCATCAACCTGATGATCGACCGGTGCGGCAGCGATGAAGATAACGCCGACAACGGCTCAGACTCGGCCATTTCAAAGGCACTCAAGGTATGCCGAGCCATCGCAGATGGCGATTTTGAATCCAGAATTATCGGTATTACGGAACAAGGGCAGTCCGGAGAACTGCTGCGGACCATCAACCTGATGATCGACCGGTGCGATGCCTATGTGCGTGAATCCCAGGCCTGTCTGGAATATGTCAGAGACAACAAGTATTTCCGGCGAATTCTTGAAAAAGGCATGACCGGTGATTTTTTGACCGCCAGCCGCACCATCAATAATGCGACCCAGGTGATGTTGGACAAGGTTGTTAATTTCACCGCCGTCGCCGATGATTTTGAACAAAATATGAAAAATGTGGTAGAAACGGTGGCTGCTGCCGCGACCGAACTGCAATCTACGGCGCAGAGCATGGAAACCACGGCCGGGCAAACATCGGAACAGGCGACCACAGTCGCCGCCGCCGCCGAAGAAGCCTCGACCAACGTGCAGACAGTCGCCGCCGCCGCCGAAGAGCTTTCTAGTTCGATTACCGAAATCAGCCGCCAGGTGACCCAATCCAACGAGATCGCCGGCAATGCGGCGACGGAAGCCGAACGCAGTAACGAACAGGTCCAGAGTCTGGCCGAAGCGGCCGACAAAATCGGTGAAGTGGTGTCGCTTATTTCCGATATCGCCGATCAAACCAACCTGCTGGCGTTGAACGCGACGATTGAAGCGGCCCGGGCCGGTGATGCGGGCAAGGGCTTTGCCGTGGTCGCCTCGGAAGTCAAGAACCTGGCCAATCAGACGGCCAAGGCAACGGAAGATATCAGTTCCCAAATCGGTGATATCCAGTCCGCAACCCAGGGCGCGGTGACGGCAATTGAAGGCATTACCCAAACCATTTCGGAAATCAACCAGATATCATCGACGATTGCCGCCGCCGTCGAAGAACAGGGTGCCGCGACCCAGGAAATTGCCCGCAATGTCGAACAGGCGGCCGCCGGCACGACCGAGGTGACGACCAATATTACCCAGGTTACGGCGG
>CBFDVE010000215.1:0-5007 GCA_965613205.1 uncultured Rhodospirillaceae bacterium | reverse complement strand
AGTTACCGTTACCGTTCCGAAAAAGGCGGCGGGCAAGGAAGTGGAACCGGATATCGTCACCGAGGACGAAGGCATCAACATAGCGCTTAACGAAAAGATGCTCGCGCTTTATCCGACCATCTTCAAGGAAGGCGGCACGGTAACGCCGGGCAACGCGTGCGGGATAAACGACGGCGCGGCGGCCGTAATCATGACGTCCGAGGAAAACGCCAAAAAGCTTGGCGTGGAGCCGCTCGGTTACGTTGTTTCTTACGGGTTCGCGGGTGTGGAGCCGGACAGGATGGGCATCGGCCCGGCAAACGCGACGCCGATTGCGCTTGAAAGGGCCGGATGGAAGCTCGACGACGTGGAGCTGATAGAGATTAACGAGGCGTTCGCCGCGCAGGTGCTGGCGGTGGGTCAGGTCCTCGGCTGGGACTGGGAAAAGGTGAACGTAAACGGCGGCGCGATCGCGATTGGCCACCCGGTGGGAGCGACAGGCGCGCGCCTCGCGGTTACGCTTTTAAAGGAGATGAAACGGCGCGGCCTTAAAAAAGGTCTTGCCACACTTTGCATAGGCGGCGGCCAGGGCGGCGCGGGCCATGTCCAGGGGGTTGGCCTTGTCCAGTTGACCGTCGCGGCGGGCTTTTTCCAGCTTGTCGCGGGCCGGGGCGGCGGCGGTGACCTGTTTCAGGGCGTGCTCCAAAGCCCCCATGCCGGGGCTGTTGGCGGCGGGCAGGTAAATACCGGCGCACAGATCATCGCGAGCCGGACCATCGGTCAGCACGGCATCGGCGACGGCATCGATCTGCCGGTCGTTGGGTTTTGCTCGCGACGCTCCGAGCGGAAACGTCACCACCCTGGTCAATCCGGCGACCATGCGATTGGGGAAGTTATCGAGAACCCCGATCAACGCCTGTTCGATTTCATAGGCGGCGTGGGTACAGGTCCAGTCGAGGAAAGCCCGCTGGCTATCCGGTCGTCCCTGATCGTGGAAGTGTTTCAGCGACGCGCTCGACATGAACATCCAGGCCAGCGCATCGGCCAGGCGACCGCTCAGGTATTCCTTGCGTTTCAGGGCTCCGCCCAACGATCCCAAGGCCACATCGGAAATCAGGGCGAAGGCGGCGGACTGGCGGGTGAGGTTCTTGTAGTGGCGGGATTCGAATCCGGAAACGGGCGACGACGCCAGCGCCCCACCGGTCAGACCGAGGCCAAGGGCGCGGGCTGAATTTTTAGCAATGTGGCCCATGTGGCCGAAGAAAGCCTTGTCAAACGCGGTCACGTCCCCCGCCGTCGCCGCCGCCATTTCGTCTTGCACGAACGGGTGGCAGCGAATCGCGCCCTGACCGAAAACAATCAGCGAGCGGGTCAGAATATTGGCCCCTTCGACCGTGATGCCGATGGGGATGGCGGTATAGGCGCTGGAATAAATGTTGCCCGGCCCCCGGCAAATGGCCGACCCGGCGTGGATATCCATGGCATCGTTCAGGCACGACCGCATGCCCTCCGTCAGGTAGGCCTTGACGATGGCCGAAATGACCGACGGTTTTTCGCCCGCATCAACCGCCCCGAAGGCCAACCGGCCGGCCGCCGTCATGGCGTACGATTGACCGGCGATGTTGGCGATGCGCTCGCGGATGCCTTCGAACTTGCCAATCGACATGCCGAATTGTTCACGCACGGTGGCATAGGCGCTGGTCGACCGGGCCGCCACTTTGGCCGCCGCCACCGATTGCGACGGCAATGAAATAGAGCGCCCGGCGGCCAGGCTTTCCATCAACATGCGCCAGCCCTGACCGGCCCCATCGATACCGCCGATGATCACATCTAAGGGCACGAACATGTCTTCACCGGCGACCGGGCCGTTGTGGAACGGCACCCCCATGGGATCATGCCGGTTGCCGATTTTAAGACCCGGCGTGTCGCGGGGAATTAGCGCACAGGTTATTCCCAATTCCTCCGTGTCGCCCAGAATTCCATCCGGGTCCTGCAACTTGAAAGCCAAACCAACCAGAGTGGCAACCGGGGCCAGGGTGATATAGCGCTTGTTGAAGGTCAGGCGAATGCCGGTGACATCTTTGCCCTGCCATTTGCCCGCACAGACAATACCGACGCTTTGACCATTGGCCGCATCGCTGCCAGCACCCGGTTCGGTCAGGGCGAAACAGGGAATGTCCGTGCCGCTGGCCAGGCGCGGCAGGTAGTGGTTTTTCTGCTCGTCCGTGCCGTAGTGCAACAGCAACTCGCCGGGGCCGAGAGAATTCGGCACCATGACGGTGACGGCGGCGGTGACGTTGCGGCTGGACAGTTTTACTATAATGGCCGAATGGGCATGGGCCGAAAAGCCCAGGCCGCCGAAATCCTTGGGGATAATGATGCCGAAGAAGCCTTTGCTTTTAAGATAGTCCCAGATTTCCGGTGGCAGATCACGGTCCTGGGTGATCTGCCAGTCATCCAGGCGATTGCAAAGTTCTTCGGTTGGTCCGTCCAGGAAGGCCTGTTCTTCGTCGGTCAGGGGCTTGATCTCGAAGTCCAGCAGCTTGTTCCAGTCGGGTTTGCCGGAAAACAGCTCGCCATCCCAACCGACGGTGCCCGCTTCCAGGGCAATGCGTTCGGTTTCGCCCATTTCCGGCAGGGCCCTGCCGACCAGCTTCATGATCGGGCGGGAAATCACGGTCCGCCGGATGAACGGAACAGCGAACAAAACGATGACAACGACGGCCAGGGAAATCAGGATCAGCATGGCGTTATCCTTTCACTCAATTACGCTCGTTAATTACGCAAAGGCTTGCCGGTCTTCAGCATGTGTTCGACCCGCGCCCGTGTTTGCGGGGTCCTGGCCAGAGTCAGAATGCCGTTTCGTTCAAGCTCCAGGATCTGGTCTTCGGTTGTCACATCCAGCGCATCCGTATCACCGCCACTTAGGACTCCGGCGAGAACCCCGCCGACGGTGGCATCGTGAGGTGTGGCGACCCCCTTGGCGACGAAATCGCGGACCGCCAGTTGCAGGGCTGTGCGTCCGGTGGGTCCGGGCAGGTTCAATTCGTAAGGCTCGGGCGGGGTGTAGTTTGGGGCCATCTCCAGCACCCGCGCCTTGGCCGCCGCCAGCACCCGGTCCCGGTTCATCACCACGTTGTCGCCGGGCCGCAGGAACATGTGGTCCCGGGCCTCCATGGCCGAGGTGGCGACGGTCGCCATGGCCACGGTTTCGAACGTTTTCATGACCGGTGGCATGGGGCCGCCCGGCAATTTTTTGGATGCCGTCCAGCGGCCCAGCAATTCCTTGCAGCCGCCCCAGCCGGGCACGATACCGACCCCGGCCTCGACCAGGCCAATATAACTTTCGCCGTGGGCCTCGATCGCGTCACAATGGAGCAGTATTTCGCAGCCGCCGCCGAGCGCCATGCCGGACGGCGCACCGACCACGGGAAATGGCGCGTATTTCAGTTTCTGATAGGCATCCTGGCCCCGCTTTAAGGTCCAGCGCACGAACGGCCACAGGCGTAGTTTGGCCCCGTACAGCAACAAGCCTATGTTGGCCCCGACGGAAAAGTTGCTGCCTTCGTTATGGATAACCAGCCCCTTGAAACCCATTTTGGGCAACTGGCGCACGGCTTTTTCAATCATGAAAATAATAAACGGATTGATCGAATTCATTTTCGAGGTGAATTCCAGGCAAGCCACCTTGTCGCCTAAATCCCACACACTGGCCGACATATTTCTGAACAAAGGTTTCCCGGCCCGCTTGATATCCTGCAACAACAAGACTCCTTCGGGGCGCTTGATGTTTTCATAGTCGGAGCCGGTGAACTGCTGCAACACACCGCCCTCGACCCGGTAGAAAGATTTACCGTTCAGGGCCGTCAACAAGGGGGGCACGGCCATGCCGTCTTTTTTTAAGGCGTCACACAGCCAGCCCGATCCCAGCTTGTCGATCAGCTCAAACGGGCCGATCTTCCAGTTATAGCCTAAGCGAATGGCCTGATCGACGGCTTCGCCATCGTCGGCAATTTCCGGCACCAGGGAAGCGGCATATGAAAGCGTCGCCAGCAACACACTTCGGGCATATTTGGCCTCGGCGCTGTCGTCGTCCAGCATGGCCCGCAGGCCGCCTTTTTTGTACGCTGCCAGGGCTGACGGTTTGGGCCGCCGGGCCGGGGCATAGTCGCCGGTGGTCAGGTCGATCACTTCCTTGACCTTGTTGCCGCCTTCCGTATTCAGGCGATAGAATCCACCCTTGCCCTTGCGTCCGGTGTAGCCGGCCTCGATCATTTTGGGCAGCAGGTCCGGGGCCGGGCCAAAGGCATGAAAAGGGTCTTCCGGGGGCAGCGCGTTTTCAAAGCTGGCCAGAACGTGCGGCATCAGATCCAGCCCGACCAGATCAAGCAATCCGAAGATGCCGGTCTTGGGAACCCCCGCCGGGCGGCCGAGGACGGCGTCGGCTTCTTCGACGCCGATGTTACGGCGGATCGCTTCGGTGACGGCGGCATGCAGCCAAAAGGTGCCGATCCGGTTGGCGATGAAGCCCGGCGTATCCTTGGCCGGGACCACGCTTTTGCCCATGCCGGAGTCGCAAAAATGGCTGATCCGCGCGACCGCCGCCGGGTCGGTGTGGTTTCCGGAAATCAATTCCAACAGCCGCATGTAGCGGGGCGGGTTGAAAAAATGGGTAATCATGAAACGCTTTTCCAAGCCTTCATCCATACCCTCGGTCAGCACTTGCAGCGGTAGCGTCGAGGTGTTGGAGCTGACAACGGCGTCCGCCTTCAGATGCGCCAAAAGCGAGCGGTACAGGTCCTGCTTGATATCGGGCCGTTCGATGATCGCTTCGATGATCCAATCGCAGTCGCCGATCAGCGCCAGGTCGTCACCGGTGGTGCCGGGGTGGATCTTTTTGGCCAATCGGGGGTGCATGAAGGCCGCCGGTTTTTCCTTCTTCATGCGGGCGATGGCACCGGCGGCGGCACCTTCGGCAATGTCGAGCAAAATCACCTTGGCCCCGGCATTGGCGGCCTGGGCGGCAAT
>CBFDVE010000214.1:0-5011 GCA_965613205.1 uncultured Rhodospirillaceae bacterium | reverse complement strand
CGCGCGAACGCGGCATCAGCCAGAGCGTCCTGCTGCCCTACAGCGACCGCCTCGAGCCCTTCGCCCGCTGGTTCCGCCAATTATGGGCCGAGAGCCTCGGCAAGGACGGGCAAGGGACCACGCCGGTCCCCGGCGTCGGCGCGGTCGACCAGCATTCCCAACTGCAGCTGTGGCTGGATGGCCCGGCCGACAAGCTCTTCACGCTGATCCTGGCCGCCCGCAAGGGCCAGGGATGGTTGGTGCTGATCCACACTACGGCCGATACCCGGTGGTCCAATCTGGCGCTTTCCGGATTGTACGTGTCTTTGCTCGAGCGCCTAGTCGGCCTGTCCCGGGGGTTCGACGAGGAACGCGGAAATGCAGCCCTGCCGCCGGTGCAGACCCTGGATGGTTTCGCCCGTTTGTCTACCCCACCACCCGGCACCATGGCCATCGCCGCCGACAAGATCCGTGAAACCATGGTCGGACCGGAACATCCACCCGGCTATTACGGTCAGGCCAATGATCTCCGGGCGCTCAATCTGTCGCCCTCTCTGAGCGCTCTGACGGCCTTTCCCCTGACGGAATTCACCACCGGTTTCTATGGCCAGCGGCAGCAATTCGATTTCCGGCCATGGCTGCTGTTGGCCGCCCTGATCCTGGCCATTGCCGATCTCGCCGCGTTGATCTACCTGAAGGGTCTGTTGCGGCGAAAGCCAGCGGTGCTGGCCGTCTTTCTGGTGTTCGCCCTGTCGACGCCGACCCTTGCCGACAGCCACAGCCAAGATGAAGTTCCCGCCGCCGCCCTACAGACCCGCCTGGCCTATTTCATGACCGGCGAGCCCGGCCAGGATGCCAAATCTCGGGCCGGACTGCGGGGCTTGAGTTTCGTTGTCAACCGGCGCACGGCGGCCCGCCTGGGGGAACCCGTCGGGATCGATCCGGCGCGTGATGAACTGGCCTTTTATCCGCTTATTTACTGGCCCCTGGGGACGGCGACCACAGAGTTGTCGGAACAGGCCGTCGACCGTATCAACGCCTATCTGGATCGCGGCGGCACCATCCTGTTTGATACCGTGGAAGGAGACCGGGGCGGCAACGTCGCCGGGGATTTGGCCCGCCGCCTGGCATTGCCGAGCCTGGTTCCGGTCGGTGCCGACCATGTGTTGGGGCGGGCTTTTTACTTGTTGAAATCTTTTCCCGGTCGCTGGACCGGGGGCAAACTGTGGGTCGAAGGTACCTCGGAACGGGTCAACGACGGTGTTTCACCGGTTATCATCGGCGGCAACGACTGGGCCGCGGCCTGGGCCATGGATGATGCCGGCAAACCCCTTTACGCCCTGGTTCCCGGCGGAGCCCGGCAACGGGAACTGAGTCTGCGTTTCGGCATTAACCTGGTCATGTATGTGCTGACCGGAAACTACAAAGCCGATCAGGTGCATTTGCCGTCGATCATCAGAAGGCTTAGGCAATGATCAGCACGTTCGTCTTCGCGCCTTTGTTCGGCTGGCCGGTTCTGCTGAGCGGGGCAATAATTTTTGCCGTCTTGCTGGTGCTGGCCATATATGGCGGGGCCGGTCGCGGGGTCGTCTTGCGGGCCGGGGTCGCTGCGTTGCTGATGATCGCCTTGCTCAATCCACGGGTGATCGAGGAAAGTCGGCAACAGTTGGACGACATCGCCGTTATCATCGTCGATCGCTCGCCGAGTCAGAACTTAGCACCCCGCCCCGAGCAAACCGACCGGGCCCTGGCCCAGGTCAGGGAGAAACTGGCCGAACGGGAAAATCTCGAAATCCGGGTTGTCCAGGCCGCAACCGGGGGCCAGGACGGAACTCAGTTGATCGCTGCCTTGCAACGCGCCCTGGCCGATGTGCCCTCTGGCCGCCTGGCCGGGTCGATCCTGATCACCGATGGGCAGGTCCACGACGCCAACCGGTTTCGCACCCGGCCCAACGCCCCGGTACATGTTTTGCTGACCGGCCAGCAACAGGAAATGGATCGTCGCCTGATGATCGTGCAAGTTCCCGGATACGGACTGGTCGGCAAGGATATTGGTGTCTCTTACCGGGTCGAGGACAAGGGCCGGACCGGTGCCGTCAAAACCGCCCGGGTCCGGCTCAGCCTGGATGGCGAACTGATCGAAATTGCCGAGGCCGAAATTGGTCAGGACCAGACCTTTGAAGTAAATCTGGATCACGCCGGGCCGAATGTCATCGAGATCGAAGTCGAGACCCTGAACGGTGAGTTTTCAACCCTCAACAACCGGGTGGTGGCGACGGTCAATGGCGTCCGTGACCGTTTAAAGGTGATGTTGATTTCCGGCCTGCCCCATGCCGGTGAACGGACCTGGCGCAATTTGTTGAAATCCGACCCGTCGGTCGATCTGGTCCACTTCACCATTTTGCGCCCGCCGGAAGTGAACGACCTGACGCCGATCAACGAACTGGCGCTGATCCGTTTCCCGACCCAGGAACTGTTCGAGGAAAAACTCGACGAATTCGATCTTATTGTCTTCGACCGCTACGTCGAACGAGGCGTTTTGCCGGACGTTTATCTTCGCAATATCGCCGCCTACGTGCGCGGCGGCGGGGCCATCCTGTTCGTCGACGGGCCGGAATATTCTTCCGTGTTCAGCCTGTTCAAATCGTCCCTTGGCGACATCATGCCGCTGGTCCCTTTGGGCGGCTCCATGGAAAAAGGTTTCCGACCGCAACTGAGCGATCTAGGCCGCCGCCATCCGGTCACCAGCGGCCTGGATGATACCCGCTGGGGCCGCTGGTATCGCCAGGTTTCCGTACGCGCCCGGTCCGGCAAGGTGTTGATGACCGGCCAGGACGGGACCCCGTTGCTGGCCCTGGAGCGGGTCGGCAAGGGTCGGGTGGCGCAAATGTCGAGCGATCATATCTGGTTATGGGCACGGGGTTTTGAAGGCGGTGGACCCCATGGCGAGCTGGTTCGTCGCCTCGCTCACTGGCTCATGAAGGAACCGGAACTGGAAGAAGAACGGCTCTCGGCCAGGGTCGAAAACGGCAAGCTGAAAATCGAGCGCCGCAGCCTCGATCCGGCACCCGTCGAAGTCACCCTCAGCGCGCCCTCCGGCGCGGCCTGGAATATACCGCTTGTCCCCGGCAAGGCGGGTCTGGCCACGGCCACCGTCGATGTGGCTGAAACCGGGCTTTATCGCCTGGAAGACGGCACCCATGTGGCTTTTGCCGCGTCCGGCCCGGCCAATCCGAAGGAAGTTCAGGATTTGCGCTCCAGCGCCGCCCCCCTGACCCCCGTCGCCAACGCCAGTGGCGGCGGTCTGTACTGGCTGCAAGAGGGTCTGCCCGATATCCGCTTCCTCAAATCCGGCCGCAAACTGACCGGATCGGGCTGGCTGGGACTGGTTGAAAATAACGCCAGCGCCGTTACCGGAGCGCAGGAAAAGCCGATGCTGTCTGATCTGCTGGTATTGCTGCTGTTGCTGGCCGGTCTGGGGGGCGCCTGGTGGCGGGAAGGGCGCTAATGCCAGCGTGACAGGGCTGACCATTCCCGTTTACACTGATTGCAGATAATCGAACATTCGGGGAGATCATAATGCCCTTTGTAGAACGCGACGCTGACGGGAAAATTATTGCCGCCTATACAGAGGCCGATAAACCCGGATTGGAATTGGTCGATGGCACGGACGCGCAATTGATCGAGTTCCTGTACGATGGTAATCAGGAAGCGGCCAACAAGAAAGACATGCTGGAATCAGACTTGGGCCTGGCCCGGGTGTTGGAAGATCTGATCGACCTGCTGATTGACAAGGGTGCCTTTCGATTCACCGACCTGCCCGACGCGGCCCAGAAAAAACTGCTGTCCCGCCGGGGCCTGCGCAAGGAATTCGCCTACGTGGAAACCCTGTTCGCCTCGGAAGACGATGAATATTCAGGCGATTACATCGACACCGGCGAAGGGTTCCTGTAAACACTCACGGCCATTGTCATCCTCGGGCGCATATTTCGGGGACAGTTTACTTAATTCCCAAATATCTGAATTAAGTAAACTGTTGTCTAATTGCGCGTAATTGTCGCGCGTAAGGTTGTTGTCAGGTTCACGTAGTATGGTCTCGCCGATATATTTTTTAATGAGTGAAAAATGGCTCAGGCATATGCATATAGGGATTTAATGTGATGATGTTGTTGACAAAGACCGTGTTTGTTCGGTGCTTACGCTTGGCTTCGTATGTATTGATCGCAGCAATAGCAATTTCCGGTCCTGTAAAAGCGGCTTCGATACTTTCTCTCGATGACCTTTATAGAACTGGATTAGATGCGACCGGGAACGTCGTGTCGCCATTTTTGGCCTCTGCTGATGCTAATTGGACCCTTGAAGGCCCCGATTTTGCATTGGGTGCCGCCAATGTTATCAATAAAAATACGCTGTGGATTGCTGCCCCCATCGGCAGTGAATGGATAGGCAGAGCGGACGGATCGCAGGGAAATACTCCCGATGCGACTTATATGTTCTCAACTATATTTGATTTATCTGGTTTCGATCACACCACGGCGAGTATATTCGGTACTGCCGCTTCTGATGATGTAGCCACAATACTTCTTAACGGAAACGATGTCGGCACTATTTTTGGATTTGGTTCGCTAACCGATTTTATTATAAACACCGGATTTATTGAGGGCATCAATACGCTTCAATTTAGTGTGCTCAACAGTTCTTTCACTGGCATAAATCCAATGGGTTTGCTTGTAGCGGATATTGGAGGCATAGCGAATTTAGCTGTCTCAGCGGTTCCCCTACCTCCATCGGCCATCCTTTTCGGCACCGCCCTGCTAGGCTTGGTAGGGATCAGGAGGCGGAAGAAGAGAACCTGAAGTATCAAGGCCTTGAAAGCTACTGGGTTGCCGCGTACTTGAGCATTTTTTCCGCATCAGAATCAAGAATCAACGGGGTCAGAGTAAATCGATTTAGTGAGCGTAGTGGAAATAAATAGCTCGATCAATTTACCCTGATGGGGTGGACGGCCCCACCTTCGGCATTTATGTGCCAG
>CBFDVE010000213.1:0-5013 GCA_965613205.1 uncultured Rhodospirillaceae bacterium | reverse complement strand
GTGCAAAAGCGTTGTCTGTGCCCATAGCCAACGGGATAGACATTGTTGGCCATGCCTGACACAGGAGCTGTTGCACCGCGTTGTAGATGCTGCGGTGAAACCACTGGCCCGACGACATCATGTGGGAACCCACATCACAGATCTGGAGCGAGTTGTATTTGATACCGCCTGTGAGCCACAGGTTTTGAAATTTCCCGACAGGGATGAAAACGACCTGTCCCCCCAGCGCCCGCCGAAACTGGCCCAGGCCCGCATTAACGAAACCACCTGTTTGCCCTATGCCGGACCGGAATGCGGGGCCTGTGCCGCGTCGTGCCCGGTGCCCGGTGCCCTGACCTGGAACGGCATCAGGCCGGTCATTGACCCGGACCTATGCACCGGTTGCGCCTTGTGCCGGGAGGCCTGTATTACCGAGCCGAAATCTGTCGAGATAACACCGTGACCAGTTCACCGAGCGATGCGTTCATCGCCTGGCAATGCCGTATCCGGCAAATGTCGATCCGGGATCACGCGGGCCAGCCGCTCGACGGTATGAAGGCGCGGGTCGAAGATGGCGCGGGCGAGCCGATTGGCGAGGCCATCACCACCCTGATCATCCATCAGGAACCAGAAGAAGCGACGGATTTATTCCGCCATATCGTCAAAAAAACCCACGATCCAAAATCCCGCCGCGACGAAGCCCTGAAGCTGCTCAGTTCGACCCACTATCAATATCCGAAAGATTTTTCCGACCGCCTGACGGCCCTGTTTTCCGGAGAATCGGAGCTGGCCGGTCGGCTTATCGCGCTCGGCCATTGCCAACTGACCTTCAGCCAGTTTGGCCAGACCTTCGAATTTAGGGCATCCGTGACACAACTGAGCCCGGATGATGCCGCCTGGCAGGCCACATTCTGGCACAATCACATGTTCAACCCGGCCCTGTCAGAGGCCGTCGTGATCCTGCAATTCGGGCCCCAGTGGTCCGATCAGAATTTGCCGTAGGCCTGTTTCAGTTGCACCAGCGGATGCCGTTCCGACATCTGGAACTTGAGTAGTAATTCCCTGGCAATCATGTCCCGGTCCTGCTGGTTGTCGGGCAGCTTCACATCGTCGGGCACCTGCACCCAGCCGTTGATGTTGCGGTCGAACACGGCGGCCTTGCCGTCTTCGTAGCCGAGATGAATATCTTCCAGCCAGTTCAGGTCCCGCCAGCCCATGACCGCCATGTATTCTTTCAAATATGGCGTCAGGCGGTCGTAATCGGGCACCAGATTAACATCGTAGCGATAGCCGATGTGCTGGCCGATTTCCTGTTCACGGGCGGAATCGAGGCCGTCGGAGGTCAGGAATTGGTCGATGTTTTTTTCCTCAGTCATGGTTTCCTGCTCCTAATAACGGGTCATGTCGGGGCGACCGACGGTGTGCTGCGATCCGGCCAAAGGCACCTGGGCCAGGGCCGAAGCCTCCATGGTCAGGGCGGCCAGGTCTTCCGGTTCCAGGGAGTGCACATTGGTCTTGCCACAGGCCCTGGCGAACATCTGCGCCTCGATGGTCAGGCAATGGAGGAAATTGTAGACCCGTTCGGCGGCCTCGTCCGGGTCCAGGCGCTTGCGCAATTCAGGGTCCTGCGTCGCCACGCCGACCGGGCAGCGACCGGTGTGACAGTGGTAACAATCCCCGGCGCTAACGCCGATTTCACTTTCGTAATCGGCTTCGTCGATATCCTTGTTGCAGTTCAAGGCCATCATCGCCGAATGGCCGATGGCGATGGCGTCGGCCCCCAAGGCCAGGGCTTTCGCCACATCGGCCCCATTGCGGATGCCACCGGCATAAATCAAGGTGATATCACCCGACTTGCCCAGATCGTCCAGCGCCTTGCGGGCCTGGCGGATGGCGGCGATGCCGGGGATGCCGGTTTCTTCCGTGGCCAGATGCGGCCCGGCCCCGGTCGAGCCTTCCATGCCGTCGATATAGATGCTGTCCGGGTCGCATTTGATGGCCATGCGCACATCGTCATAGACCCGCGCCGCGCCCAGTTTCAACTGGATCGGAATCTGTCCGTCCGTGGCCTCGCGGATTTCCTGAATTTTCAGGGCCAGGTCGTCCGGCCCCAGCCAGTCCGGATGGCGGGCCGGGGACCGCTGATCAATGCCGGCCGGCAACGAGCGCATTTCGGCCACCTGGTCGGTCACCTTCTGGCCCATCAAATGGCCGCCCAGGCCGACCTTGCAGCCCTGGCCAATGAAAAACTCGCAACCATCGGCCAGCCGCAAATGATGGGGGTTGAAGCCGTAGCGGGACTGGATGCACTGATAAAACCATTTCTCCGAAAACCGTCTTTCGTCGGGAATCATGCCGCCTTCACCGGAACAGGTGGCGGTGCCGGCCATGGTCGCACCTCGGGCCAGGGCGGTCTTGGCCTCGAACGACAGCGCGCCGAAGCTCATGCCGGTGATGTAGATGGGGATATCCAGCTCGATCGGTCGCTTGGCCCTGGGGCCGATGACGGTCCTGGTCTCGCATTTTTCCCGGTAGCCCTCAATGACGAAGCGGGTCAGGGTTCCGGGCAGAAACGTCAGGTCATCCCAGGACGGGATTTTCTTGAACAAACTCATGCCGCGCATGCGGTAGCGGCCCAGTTCGGCCTTGATGTGGATGTCGTCGATCACTTCCTGCCTGAAGATAAAACTCCTGCCGAGAATCGATTTGTTGCGTTGCTTGGCCATTTTTTCTTCCTACAGAATGATTTTCTTTTCGTGAGGTTCCAGATTGTCGTAGTTCCAGAGCTGTTTGCCGGCGACGATCTTTTGCAACCTGGCGGCCCCGTTGGGCGCTGCCATGCCATACAGCGCCAGCTTGTGCTCCAACCAGTCGATCTCGAATTTGTTGAGATCACCGGGCACCGCATCGACGCCCAGAGAGGCGATCTCGCCGCCCACGTAAATGGTCCCGTCGTACATGGAATCACCCAGGTTCTTACCGGCGTTGCCGAGCACGATCAGGCGGCCCCGCTGCATCATGAAGCAGGAAAAAGCGCCGGTCGAGCCGCCGACAAGTATGGTGCCGCCCTTCTGGTCGATGCCGGTGCGTGAACCGACATCGCCCCGGCACACCAGGTCACCGCCGCGAATGGCGGCGCCGAATGTGGACCCGGCATTCTTTTCCACCACCAGAGTGCCCGACATCATGTTTTCGGCGCATGACCAGCCGACCCGGCCTTTAATGGTGACGTTGGGGCCGTCGATCAGGCCGCAGCCGAAGTATCCGAGCGAGCCGTCGAATTCCAATCTAAGACGATTGAGAATACCGACCCCGAGGGAGTGCTTGGCCAGCGGGTTCTTAATCACAATATGGCCATGGCCGCTTTTCATCAGTTCGCGGATTTGCCGGTTGATATCGACGATTTCCATATCCTGGGCGTCGATTTCGCCTATCTTCTCCATGTCCACATGGAAGGCATCAGGCAGGGTGAAGTTGCCGTGGTCTTGATCATCAACAGAAAAGAAAGTTTCCAGGGAACGCCCGCGCAATTGCTCGGTGTGCATCCCCATGCCGTAGCTTTTGTGGGTATCCTCTAGCGTTGCCATACCCGGACCTCCCCTTCATAAGGATCAAACGTATCGATCTCGTGTGGAAAAATACTGCGGATGGCGACTTCTTCGGACGCCAGCACCACCGTATTGTCGTCTTCGTAAACAACCATGGGCTTGGCCGCCATGACATCCTTGGCCATGCCCAGTTTGTCGGACGTGGCGACCACGTAGGTGAACACCCCGTCCAGTTCATCAAGTGAGTCGGTCATCGCCGTTTCAAGGTCCGTGCCCTGGTCCATCTTGTCGGCCAGGTAAACGGCGATCAGTTCGCTATCACAGTTCGATACGAACCGGTGACCACGATGTTCCAGCGCCCGGCGGCCATTCCAGTAATTGGTCAACTGGCCGTTGTGGACCACCGCCACGTCTTTGAAGGGGTAGGCCCAATAGGGGTGGGCGGAGCGAATATCGACATCGGATTCCGTCGCCATGCGGGTGTGGCCAATACCGTGAGTGCCGTTGAATTGGGCCAGGCCGTATTGGCCCGATACCACATCGGCGTCACCCAGATCCTTGACCAGTTCCAGCCCTTCGCCGATGGACAGGATTTCCGCCCCTTCCACTTCTTCGATGAAGTCGGCCAGGCGGCGCATGTCGCCATCAAATTTCAGGCGGTAACGATAGGCGTATTCCGTCGCCGCTTCTTGGCTGAGGATTTCGACGCCCATATCGATCATGCGTTGATCGACGGTCGCCTTGCGGTCTTCAATTTCCTGGTGAATGTAGAAACCCCTGGCCAGGTCTTCCTGTTCGGCGACTTTAAAGCGCATGATGTATTCGTTGGCCGTCGCTTCCCCGTACAGGGCGAAGCCGGTCGAATCCGGTCCCCGGTGTTTCAGGGCCCTGAGCATGGAGGTCATCTCCTGGCCCACATCACCGCTGCCGTTGCGATGAATAATTGCAGCAATTCCACACATGAGCGTGTTTTCTCCTTATCTCAAATAATCAGGGCAGGGCGTCCCAATAGGTTGCCAGGTCCCAGTCGGTGACTGTCGAATTGAAACGTTCCCATTCGTCGCGTTTGTAATGTTCGAACACCCGGTACATTTCGTCAGGCATGGCCGATTTGATGACATCGTCATCGGCCAGTTCCTGCAGGGCCTCGCCCAAAGACATGGGCAGTTTCCTGACTTTTTTGCCGGCATTGATGGCTTCGTAAATATTGCGTTCTTCCGGCTCGCCCGGATTCAAATCGTCGCGAATGCCGTGATCAAACGCTTTCAGCAGGGCCGAACTCATCAGATACGGATTGACCATGGAATCGACCGAACGATATTCGAACCGGCCCGGGGCCGAAATGCGCAGGGCGCAGGTGCGGTTCTGGTATCCCCAGTCGGCAAACACGGGGGCCCAGAAGCCGGTATCCCACAAACGGCGGTAGGAATTGACCGTGGAGCAGCCAATAGCGGTCATCGCATCAAGATGTTTGACAATGCCGCCA
>CBFDVE010000212.1:0-5023 GCA_965613205.1 uncultured Rhodospirillaceae bacterium | reverse complement strand
GCCTGCTCGCTCGAAATTCCGGGCGCACAGGAAACTCCACCTTCAGCACTTCAATTGCCGTGCCAGAATCCGAAGAAACTGTTAATGTGTTTGTTATCAGGTGCTTAATGGCGTTTTCGCAATTATTACTGCCGCTTCGACAAAATATTTGTGCTCAATGTATGTGCAAATCTGAATATTGCCTATTTTATAGGCGTTCACAGATGGGCCGCCGCACTGGACTTTTTCGGCCATTTAGGCGACACAGTTCGTATGGCAAAAGCGCCCCCAAACAAGGTCTTGAAAAGCGATATCCTGATCGCCGGCGGCGGCCTGGTCGGCGGCACTTTGGCGTGTGCCTTGGCCGGGGCCGGGTTTTCCGTGGTGGTGGTCGACCGGCAGGACCCCCTGGCCGGTCTGGACGCCGGTTTCGATGGTCGCGCCTCGGCCATTGCCCTGTCGTCCAAACATGTGCTCGACCAATTGGGCCTGTGGTCGTTGATGGCCAGCGAAACCCAGCCGATTAACGAAATCCGCGTCACCGATGGCTCCTCGCCCTTGTTTTTGCATTACGATCACGACGATATTGGCACCGAAGCATTCGGCTACATGGTCGAAAACCGGTCCATCCGCAAGGCCCTGTTCAAGCGCATGGCCGACCTGGATAATCTGACCCTCTGCGCCCCGGCCCATATCGAAGACCTGGACCGGTCCGACCGCGGCGTCCGCGCCACTCTGGGCGACGGAACGCAAATCAAGGCCCGCCTGATCATCGGTGCCGAGGGGCGCGTTTCACCGACCCGGGACGCCGCCCGCATCAAACTGACCGGCTGGCCCTATCACCAGACCGCTATTGTCTGCACGGTGGCACACGAATTCCCCCACGACGGCATCGCCCACGAACATTTCCTGCCCGCCGGACCCTTCGCCATCCTGCCCCTGACAGAAAATCGGTGCTCTATCGTGTGGACCGAAAAAGACGCTCTGGTCGAACCCATCATGGCCCTGGACGAAGCCGACTTCCTGGCCGAACTGTCGGTCCGCTTCGGCGATTTCCTGGGCCAGGTAAAAGTCATCGGCCGGCGCTGGGCCTACCCCCTGAGCCTGCAATACGCCGAACGTTCGACCGATACCCGCCTGGTGCTGGCCGGTGACGCCGCCCACGGCATGCACCCGATTGCCGGTCAGGGCCTGAACATGGGCCTGCGCGATGTCGCGACCTTAGCCCAGGTGCTGACCGACGCCAGGCGTCTGGGGGCCGATCCCGGCGATGCCATGGTGCTGGAAAAATATCAACGCTGGCGGCGCTTTGATAACACTCTGATGCTGGCCATGACCGACATGCTGAACCGGCTTTTTTCGAACAACATGCCGCCGCTCCGGCTGGCCCGCGATGTCGGCTTGGCCGCGGTCAACAAAATGCCGCCATTGAAAAAACTGTTGATGCGCCACGCCATGGGCACGGTCGGCGATCTCCCGCGCCTGATGAAGAATCAGGCGCTTTAAGGTATGTGTCCCTGCGGGCGCGCTCTTCGCATTTAAGGTAGGTGCCCCTGCGGGCGCGCTCGTCGCGCTTGCTGCGTCTCTGGAAGTCAGACCATATCCTTTTTCACGAGTCCGGTTTGGCAGGACTGGCTCCTGCCGCGCATTAAGGTATGTGCCCCTGCGGGCGCGCTCTTCGCGCTTGCTGCGTCTCTGGAAGTCAGACCATATCCTTTTACAGGAGTCCGGTTTGGCAGGACTGGCTCCTGTATGGCCTTACGACCTGACTTCCAGAGGCCCGCAAGCGCGAAGAGCGCGCCCGCAGGGGCACTTACCTTAATTGAGGGGCACTTACCTTAATGCCCACTATCACGCGCCAAGCGCGCGATAGTGGCGGTCGTGCTGTGACCGGGCGACAGTTCCGCCAGGACTATGCGGCCACCATAGGCCTGGACGATTTCCGCCCCGACCACGGTCGCGACCGTATAGTCGGCCCCCTTGACCAGCACATCGGGCTTGATCGCCTCGATCAGTTGCAGCGGCGTGTCTTCGGCGAAGATGATAATCAAATCGACATGGGACAGGGACGCCATCACGGCGGCGCGGGCGGCCTCGCTTTGTACCGGCCTGTCGTCACCCTTCAGGCGCTTGATCGAGGTATCGCTGTTGATGCCGATGATCAGCCGGTCGCAGGCGCTCGCCGCCTGTTGCAGCAGGGAAATATGACCCGGATGGAGCAAATCGAAACAGCCATTGGTGAAGCCGATGGATTTGCCCCGCCGCCGCCATTGATCAATTCGATCAAGCGCCTGTTCCAGGGCCATCACCTTGGCTTCGCCCGAGGACAGATGCTGATGGTGCAGGGCGCCGATGACATCGTCGGCACTGGCAACCGCGGTGCCGACCTTGCCGACGACGATCCCCGCCGCCACGTTGGCCAGCCTGGCGGCGTCTTCCAGCCCGGCCCCGGTAGACAGGGCGGCGGCCAGGGCCGCGACCACGGTATCGCCGGCCCCGGACACATCAAAAATATCCTGGGCCTCGGCGCTCAAATGGCAGGGTTCGCCCTCGGCCTGGACCAGGGTCATGCCGTCCCTGGAACGGGTCACCAGCACCGCATCGATCCGATGATCGGTGATCAGCTTTTCGGCGGCGGCGATGATCTGCGCGTCGGTATCGACGGCCATGTGGGTGGCCTCAGTCAGTTCGCGCCGGTTCGGGGTAAGAATACCGGCCCCCTGATAGAGGCTGTAATCATTTCCCTTGGGATCGACGATCACCGTGATCCCGGTTTTCCGTGCGCTTTCGATCAGGGTTTTCAGGGCGCTCCGGGTCAGCACACCCTTGCGATAATCCGATAACACCATGACATTGCAATCGGCCATGGCACCCTGCACGGCATCGATCAATTCTTTTTCTTTCTCCCCATCGAGTGCAATATCCGTTTCCCGGTCGGTCCTGAGCATTTGCTGACCATCGGCCAGGAAGCGGGTTTTGATCGAGGTCCGGCGTTTGTCGTCGATCAGCGGAGCATCGTTAACGCCTTGATCGGCTAACAGTATTTTGACCTCGCGACCGTCATGATCGTTGCCGACCACACTGAAAAAACGCACATGGCTTTTCAGCGCAGCCAGGTTGCGGACCACATTGCCGGCCCCGCCCAGCATGGTGTCCTGGCGCTCCAGCTTGAGTACCGGGATCGGCGCTTCCGGCGAGATACGCTCGACCCGGCCATATTGAAAATGATCCAGAATGACATCGCCGACGCACAAAACCTTCGCCGCGCCAAGGCCTTCGACCAGGGAAATCAGGTCGGTGGGATCGCTCATGCCGCTGCCTCATCAGATTCCAGAACGCCGCACAGCATATGGCCGATTAGAATATGCATTTCCTGAATACGCGCCGTACTTAAGGCGCGCACCACATTTTCACTATTGCCCGAAGTGGAAATACTGATCGCCACATCGCCGGGCCGGGCCAAACCTTCGCGGGTGGCCCTTGCCACGTCTTCATGGGCCGTCATTTCGGCCAAATAGCAGCTCTCAATATTCATCAGATTCAATCCCCATCACAGGTTAATGCGCTTGCCCTCGCGCAGGGATTCCAGCACCGCGATGGTGGCCAGGGATGTCTCGATCAGCTCGGCCTCATCGATCGGGGCCGGGCCGCCGGACCTGACCGCCTCGACGAAGGCCTTCAGGCCAGCCTTGAAGCCCTTGTCCTGAACCCGTGTCCTGGGTTTGCGGGTCTTGCCGTTTTCGGTGATCGAACGGGTCTGGAAATTGTCGATGGTGATGACCGTACCGCCGGCGAAGGCTTCGATCAATTCCTTGGAAAAAGCGCTGTCGCCCAGGCCGGTATAGGCGATGGTCGCCAGGCTGCCATCGCCAAAACGCAAGGAAATGGAAACATCGTCGCAGCCGCCCAGGTCCCGCGCCTGGGCCTGGGCCGCATCGGCCTGGACCGATTGAATGGGGGCGCCGACGAAATAGCGGGCCAGATCGACGAAATGGCAGACTTCGCCGAGAATCCGACCGCCGCCTTCGTCAGTAGCGTGGAGCCAGCTTTCAGGGGGGACGGTTCCGGCGTTGACCCGCAGCAACAGGAATTTGGGGCCGCTGTGACGGTGCAGATGATCGCGCATGTTCACCGACAGGGGCGCGAACCGGCGGTTGAAGCCGATCTGGAAAAAACCGTCGCTGGCATTGCGTGCCGCGATTACCCGGTTGATGTGGTCGCGGCTTAGCCCTAAGGGCTTTTCCACCAGCACCGACTTGCCCGCCGCGAGTGCGCGGGCGCACAACTCGGCGTGGCTGTCGTGGCGGGTGGCGATCAGCACGGCGTTGATATTCGGGTCGGCCAGCACCGCGTCGATATCCGTGGTGGCGTTTATAAAACCGAATGTCGCCTGGGCATGTTCCGCCGTTGCGCCCCGTTGGGTGGCCACCGTGCGCAAAGTCACCCCGGCCATTTTTTTCAATTGCGGCAGCAGCACGGCGCGGGCAAAATTACCGGCCCCGATAACCCCCAGCACACAACCGGATTTGGTTTTGCCCGAGGGGCCTGGAAAAACGGGAGGAGGAGGCGCGGTTTCAGATTCCGAATAAGTCAGGACCACGCCCAGATGGGGCTCACCGTCGCCGGTGACCAGGTCGTAGGCTTTTTCCGCGTCGTCGAAATCGAACGTGTGGGTGGTCAGGGCACTTACATTCAAGTGCCGTTCCAGAGACGGCGACATCAGGCGCACACATTCAGCCAGGTTCTCGCTTTCGGTCCAGCGCACCCAGCCGACCGGGTATTTAACGCCCCGGCCTTCGAAGTCGCCATCGTAGCGGCCCGGACCGTAAGATCTGGAGACCACCAGATTCAGTTCCTTCTGCATGAATTCCCGGTAGGGAAATTCCGTGCCGGTGAGGCCGACCATGCACACCCGGGCGCGGTCCCTGGCGATGGTTCCGGCGACCAGGAAGGGCTCGCTCGATGATGTGGCGGCGGAAATAATGACCCCGTCGCAGCCACGCCCGCCGGTCAGGGCGGCGACCGTCCCGGCCAGATCGTCGCC
>CBFDVE010000211.1:0-5038 GCA_965613205.1 uncultured Rhodospirillaceae bacterium | reverse complement strand
CGGGACAATCGTTGATCAGCACGATTTTGCCGGTGGCTTTCAGGGCGGCCAGTTGCTGATCGATCCTCGGCAACAAATTGACCACCGACGGGGAATCGTCGTAGGTCGCCATTAACACCATGACTTTCATAGCTTGCCCTCGTCCTTTGTATTGTGCCATACGGCCAGGATCGACTTGCCGATTCTAAAACAAGTGAGGGGGTCCAGCCAGCGGGATATTCGCACCAGCCCACGATCCCAGAGCAGAATTTGCGCCGGACTCGGCGTGCCGCGCCTGAGCGCCAGTTTATTGGCCAGCGAGGCCGCCATACTGGCGGAATCCAGATATTTGAGATCGACCAGTTTCAGGCCGGGCGGGGCGATGGCGCAAAGGGTCGATCTGGTATAGCGGCGAAAATGCCTGGCCAGGCGGTCCAGGTCGCTGAACAGCCAATTGTGGGCGGGCGACATCACCAGCAGGCGACCGCCGGGGGTCAAGTGTTCGGCCGCCCGCAGCAATTCGCCCTGATCATCTTCAATATGTTCCAGCACGTCGCTATACAGTATCAGATCGAATAACTCGTGGGCCGGAAGATCCGCCAGCAGGCCGTTGCTGACCGTGCAAACTGCGGGCAGTTTACCGCTGGCGATCATGGCTTTTAAGTTGGCGCTCTGATCATTATCCGGTTCCAGGCAAACCCATTGGCCGACAACTCCATTGGCAACATAGGGGGCCATTTTTTCGGTGATAGTGCCGATCCCGGCACCGACTTCCAGCACCCGGTGACCCAAATGGGGCGCGTATAGCCGCGCCAGATAGGCGTACCAGTTATGGGCCTCGGCAAACACATTCAGATCAGGCCCGTCATAGCGGGCGTTGTCAGACATCGACCGCTTGCCCTTTGCGGCCCAACAGTTTGCTCAGGGCCAAAGCCCAGCCAACGCCGACCACGGGCAGAACGGCGGTATAGGCCGGGATCAGGATAATCGGCGTGACGTAAATGGGCGACAGGGTGATAACGTGATAGGCCAGCGGCACCATGGCCAGCAAGCCCAAGGCCCGGCGCTCGGAAAAAATAAAAAACAACACCAGACCCAGGGGCAGCAGCGCCATCAGCGCCAGCCGTGCGAACAAACCAACCACATAGAACGGATCATCTGCAACCAGGCGGCCGAGCGTGGTCGGCGACAATTTGCCATATTGCCGCTGCAAGGCGATGCGATCCCTGGTGCGGGTCAATTCCATGGCCGTGGCATCATAGGCAGGCTTGTCGGTGACCAGGGTGAAGGGCATGTTGGGCAAGACAATGGCCAGGGCGCGGCGCGCCACCATGGACGCATAAAGGGCGGGATTTTCTTTGACAAACCGAACCGCCCGCCGGGTCAGCCAGGAATTGTAGTCGACCCCGCCGGTGGTGCTGTCAACCTCGGTGACGCCCGACCCGGCCATATAAAATCTTGCCACCGACCCGTCGTTATCCTGGATCCCAAGGGGGTTTTCATACTGCCCGACGCCGGTCCAGAAGGCGTGGCCCAGGGTCGAGCGCACGGGCGAGGCATCGTCACGGGCCACTTTATTCAAGGCCCCATTGATGCCGATGACCAACATTCCAACCCCGACCAGCACTAGGGCCGGGGGCCAGTTGCGGCGGGGAAAGGACAGGGACCGGGAGGTCAGAAGAGTCGTCGCCCACCACCAGGCAGCCATGCCCAAGGGCAGGAAGATGATGGTCGAGCGGATTTGAACAACGATCATCATGACAGCCAACAAAGCCGCACCATAAAGGGCAAGAGATCGCCCGCGCTGGTCGCCCGCTGCCAGTCCGGTGATTTTCAGGTACGACCAGGTGGCCAGAATATATCCGGTGGTCAGCCACACATTATAGCCCGGCTGCGCCGCCAGCCATGCCTGGGGCAGGAAAACCCCATATAAAACGCCGATCCAGCAGGCTGTTTTCAGGCTTCGGGACAGGCTATAGGTGATGGACATAACCGGAAACACCAGCAGGGCATCGATGGCTATTTGAAATATCTGCAAGGCCTGATAGCTGGTCGAGCCAAATAACGCGGCCAGCAACATATGAATGTAGGCCAGACCCCGGTCCATCACCGGCCACGCGTTCAGGGCCGTGGCCGCCGACATCTGGCGCAGGATTTCGAAATCGTGACCCAGGGAAATGGCGCCAAAATCACTGAGCACCAAAATCAGACTGGCCCTGGCCTGCCAGGACCAATAGGGGTCGAAGCTAAAATACAGCTCATTAAAGGCGAACAGGGCGGCGCGGGCGGCCAGTGCGACCACAAATATCGCCATGGGAAAACGGATCGTCATTCAGCCGGATTGCCAACCACCGTCACATCGGCCGGGACATCGCCGGTCACCGTACTGCCGGCACCGACAATCGCGCGGTCGGCCACCGTGATGCGGGGAATGATGGCGGCCCCGGTGCCGATAAATACATCTTTGCCGCAGTGAACATGACCGGCCAGATGGGCGCCGGGACTGATCTGGCTGCCGTCTTCCAGCACGCAGTCATGGTCGATGGTGCAGCCCGTATTAAGGATGCAGAAGTCGCCAATCCGGGTCGCCGCGTTGACAATCACACCGGCCATCACCACCGTACCGTTGCCAATCGAAGCAAAGGTCGAGATCACCGCCGAGGGGTGAACCACCGTTTGTAATTGAGCCCCGGCGGCGATGACTTTTTGTACGATGGACCGGCGCAGGGCGTTGTCGCCAAGGGCCGGAACGAAGGCATATTCTTTTGCAAAATTGGCATCGGCCAGTCGGTCCACCCGACCGACAACCTTGCCGCCGACCCATTCCAGGCCTGCGGGTTTTTCATCGTCGAGAAAACCGGCGATTTGGTGACCGGCGGCCAGGCAAATATCGGCGACCACTTTGGCGTGGCCCCCGGCCCCCAGCAGGATGATTGATTTGCTCACGCTAGTTTTTGACCGGCTGGTCGCAATCGGCGACCCCGTCGGACCAGATGGCGCTGATCAGGAAGGGCGGCACCCCTTTGGCGATTTTCATGACTTCGATAACCTCGCGCCAGATGACCGCCAGAATGGCCAGGGAAAATGACGTAAAGGCAATGGAAACAGGGGCCGAGATGGCCGAGACTTCGGCGAAAACACCGAAAATGTGCATGAAATACAGGGCCACACCGGTCAACAGGCCAAGGCCACTGATAAACAGAATGATCTGGGTCAGCCGGGAAGAGGCGGTGATCAAATCCAGATTAAACAAAATGAAATCCAGCAACGACCATTTGCTCGAACCATAGGGCCTGCGGTGCTGGGTAATCGGGATTTCGATCAGATTGCGCGCGTTTTTATAAATTTCCGGCGTGTTGTAGCGAACACAACCCTGGCTATCGGTAATGGCTTTCACAACGTCGCTGTGAATCATCCGGAAGGCGGAGCCGAAATCCTTGATTTGAATGCCGACGATATACCGGTTCAGCCGATTGCTGACGGCGGTGATCATCTTGCGCATGAGTTTCTCTTCGCGGGTCTGCCGGTAGCTGGCGACCAGGTCATGGCCTTGATCGCTCAATTCAATAAAGCGGGTGATATTTTCCGCATCATGCTGCAAATCACCGTCCATCATGATGATCCACTGACCTCGGGCGACCGACATGCCGGCCCCGAGTGCCGCGACCTGCCCCTTGTTTTTATACAGTTCGACAACGCGAAGATTCTTGATTGGCCCGATTTGGTCTTTCAGGGTTTGCAGCGAGCCATCCGTCGAGCCATCATCGACAATGACCAGTTCGTAGGACCGCCCGGTATTCCTGAAAACCTCATCCAGGCCCGCCAGCAATTGCCCGACAGATTTTTCTTCGTTGTAAAGGGCGCTGACGAGACTGAACTCGACGGCTCCGTTTTCTCCGAAAAAATGGCTGTTGTGATCCATGGTTCTATTGGTATTCCGACGACCCATCGGGCAGGTGAACCAGGGTCTTGCGCAGCCATAGCTGATTTTGCCAGTGCTCCCGGTTATTCCTGAACCAGTCGATGGTGTTCTGAACGCCGCCTTCCCAATCCACTTCCGGCTGCCATCCAAGGGCCTGTTTTATCTTTGACCAGTCGCCCGTGTGGCGCGCCACCTGGCCTGGCCGGTCGGCGGTGAAGACAATATTTTCGGTGTCGCCGTCCATTAATTTCAGCACCGTATCGGCGACTTCGGTAATGGTTCGATGGGTGCCGGTCGCCACATTAAAAACCTGGCCGACGACTTTGTCGTTGGCCGCGTGCAGGACCTTGTCGATGGCATTGCAGACATCTTCGACAAAGACGAAATCCCTTGCCGCAGAACCATCGCCGTGAACGGTCATGGGCTCATCGAGCAAGACGCTGGTGATAAAGCGGGGCAACAGTTTTTCCAGATGCTGGCGGGGGCCGAAGTTGTTGAAGGGGCGCATGATCACGGCCGGAATTTTGTAGGTTTCGCAATAGGAATAGACCAGTCGGTCGGCGCCGCACTTGGCGCTGGCGTAAGGGCTCATGGGGTTTAGGGGATGGTTTTCGTCGATGAATTCCTGGTCGGCGGTTCCATACACTTCCGACGTTGAAATATGGATGAATTTTTCCACATTGTCGCGGTACTTGAGCACCGCGTTGGCGATGGTGTGGGTGCCCAGAACATCGGTTTCGAAAAACAGCCGGTTGTCGAAGATGGATTTTGTCACATGGGTTTCGGCGGCGAAATGGACGACAAAATCGACTTGTGCCACCAGGGTGTTGACGATGTCGGGATTGCACACGTTGCCATACCAGAAACTGTCGCGGCCATTGCTGGCGTTAATCATTTCCGCTGGCAGATTTTCAACGAATCCGGCATATGTAAGGGCGTCCAGAACCATGACGTGGTAGTCGGGATACTTATTTTTGATATGATGAACGAAGTTGGACCCGATAAATCCGGCGCCGCCTGTGACCAACACTTTTTTTGTCATACTGTGTTTAAATCCTGATTGTAGAAGCACTTATATTTAGAACATCTGCCACGGACGGGCAAAAGTTATGAAAGTTACGGCCTGAACCCAATGTC
>CBFDVE010000210.1:0-5049 GCA_965613205.1 uncultured Rhodospirillaceae bacterium | reverse complement strand
TTTTGTTGATTCGAAACATCTTGCAGAGATACACAACAAATATGTTGTACGCAACAAAAGTGTTGTGTATACTTTAATCATGAATGCGAACGAGCTGAAGCGGTGGCTCAAGAAGCAAGGGTGCACCTTTGAAACACACAAAGGGGGCAGCGGTCACTTGACGGTTCTTCGTAATGGTAAAAAATCTCAACTCCCCATGCATGGGCGTAAAGAGCTCGGAACGGGGTTGGTCAACAAGATCAAAAGAGACCTTGGGTTAAGGTGAAAGAGTAGACGCTATGCTCATGTATCCGATTAAATTAGTGGCAGATGACAACGGGACCGTGCTGGCCACATCGCCGGACTTTCCCGAACTGACGACGTTCGGCGAGGACAAGGATGATGCCATGCTTCATGCCATTGATGCCCTGGAGGAAGCCATCGCCGCCCGGATTGCCGCGCGCCAGGAAATCCCTGCGCCGGGTCGCGGCAGGTATCGTTCGGCACTGCCGACCCAAACGGCTATTAAAGTCTTGCTCTATCAACGGATGAAGGCGCTTGGCATCAACAAGGCGCAGCTTGCCCGTATGTTGGCGTGGCACGGCCCGCAAATTGACCGGCTGCTCGATATCCGGCACTCGACCCGGCTGGATCACATAGATGCGGCTATGGCGGCGTTGAACGCCCGCATATCGGTTGATGTTGAAAATCACATTTGAACCCGTTCAGGAACAATGTGGCATCAGGTGTCGGGTGAATGCGGACTCGTGGCGATGACCACAGGGCGACAAAACCGATACATTCTGTCACCGTACTTTATCGGCAGGCCGATGCCTGGCTTGAAATCGCTGGCCAGAGCGGGCTGGCTTATCAACGAACCCGATATGAGCGACGCGGGCGATGATTTGCAGGCTCGTATGAGCGCCCTTCACCGGCCTCTGGCCGACTTTGTCGAAGCTACCGTGCGAGATGGCAATCGGCCGGTCAGCCTTTGCGGCGATTGCTGTTCTTCCATTGGCGTCCTGGCCGGGCTGCAACGGGCGGGCCTTTCGCCAAGCCTGATCTGGCTCGATGCTCATGGCGATTTCAATACACCCGATACATCGCCCGGCGGTTTCTGGGGCGGTATGCCTCTGGCCATTCTGGTTGGCCGCGGTGATCAGACCATGGCGCGCGCGGTCGATTTGAAACCATTGACCGAGCAAGATGTCATCCTGGCCGATGCCCGCGACCTGGACCCCGGCGAAGCCCTGGCGCTGGCGTCATCCAGGATTGGCCATGTAGACAGCATTGAAGCCTTGTTGACCATGCCATTGCCCGTCGGTCCATTGTGGATTCATTTTGATACGGACATCGTCGATAGCGCCGAAGCCCCGGCGCAAAACTATGCGGTCGCCGGTGGCCCCGGAGCGACCCGGATGGCGGCCTTGTTCGAGCGACTGGCGCAGACCGGGCAAGTGATCGCCGTGTCGTTATCATCATGGAATCCGGAACTGGATCAGGACGGCCGGACGGAACGGATATTTATTAATCTTCTGACGGGTTTGTTGGGCCCAATTTCGCTTGTAGACCCCCGGCAATCATGGCCTTAATATAAAAAGAGCCGAACGGCAGACGTACCATTTGACGGTTTGAAATCAGACAACAGGGAGAACATTATGGGTCAACTATATGAAAACATTCTCGAAACTGTGGGCAACACGCCGGTCGTCCGGATCGGCAAGTTAGCCCCGGCGGGGATTAATCTTTATGTAAAAATTGAAGCCTTCAATCCCATGGGCTCGGTCAAGGACCGCCTCGCCATCGGGGTCATCGAAGCGGCCGAGAAATCCGGCGAATTGAAACCCGGTCAAACGGTGATCGAGGCGACCAGCGGTAACACCGGCATCGGCCTGGCCATGGTCTGTGCCCAGAAAGGCTATCCGCTGGTCGTTACCATGGCCGAAAGTTTCAGTGTGGAACGGCGCAAGCTGATGCGGTTTCTTGGGGCCAAAGTTGTCCTCACTCCGGCCACGGCGAAAGGCACCGGCATGGTCGATAAGGCTAGAGAACTGGCCGACGCCAATGGCTGGTTCCTGACCCGGCAGTTTGAAAACGAAGCCAACCCGGACATGCACTCGGCGACCACGGCGCGGGAAATCATCAATGATTTCGAAGGCGAAAAACTGGATTACTGGGTTACCGGTTTCGGCACCGGCGGCACTCTCAAAGGCGTCGCCAGGGTCCTCGCCAAGGAAAGGCCCGAGACCAAAATCATCGTCTGTGAGCCGGAAGACGCGGCCATGCTGAGCAGCGGTACCGCCCAGGAACGCAACGACGATCATTCCCCGGCGGCCAGTCATCCGTCGTTCAAGCCCCATCCCATGCAGGGCTGGAGCCCGGATTTCATCCCCAAACTGACCAGCGACGCGGTCGATAGCGATGTTATCGACAGCATCGTGACCATTGCCGGGCCCGATGCCATTCAGTGCAGCAAGCAATTGGCGTTGAAAGAAGGCATCTTCGTCGGCATCAGCGGCGGTGGCACCTTTGCCGGGGCGCTGAAAGTATGTCAAAACGCGCCGCAGGGATCGACCGTTTTGTGCATGTTGCCCGACACCGGCGAGCGCTATCTGAGCACGCCCCTGTTCGCCGACGTGCCGGCCGACATGACCGATGAGGAAAGCGATATTTCGAAATCGACACCGGGCTTTCATGTCGGGGAATAGGAAAGGGCAGCGATGACCGACCCCACCGCCCTGCTTGAAAAAATCAGGACTTCGGTGATTGGCGACGACCGGCTGATGGATGGCCCATTCGGTGCCCGGCGCATTACTTATGCCGATTACACGGCATCGGGCCGGGCCCTGGAGTTCATAGAGGATTTCCTGCGCCAGCAGGTCTTGCCTTACTACGCCAACACCCATACGGAAACATCCCTGACCGGCCTGCAAACCACCCATTTCCGCGAGCAGGCCCGCGCCCTGATCCGTAAATCAATTGGCGCCGACGACAGCTACGCGATTATTTTCTGCGGTTCCGGGGCGACCGGGGCGGTCAACCGGCTGATCGATATCTTCAACATTCGGCTGCCGGCCAACCTCGATGCCAGATATCAGTTATCGAAACTGATCCCGACCGCTGAACGTCCGGTTGTTTTTATCGGACCCTACGAGCACCATTCCAACGAATTGCCCTGGCGGGAAACCATCGCCGATGTGATCACCATTGACGAAGACGATAGTGGCCGCATCGATATCGGGCATTTGCAACAACAACTGAAGCTTTATCAGGACCGGGAACTGCTGATCGGCAGTTTTTCCGCCGCCTCTAACGTGACCGGCATTATTTCCGATGTGGCGGCCATATCGTCCTTGTTGCGGGACCACGGCGCCCTGTCGTTCTGGGATTACGCCGCCGCCGCCCCCTATATCCATATAGATGTGATCGGCAAGGGTGAGTTACCGGCGCTCGATGCCCTGTTCATTTCGCCCCACAAATTTGTCGGCGGCCCCGGATCACCGGGCTTGCTGGTGATCAACAAACGGCTGATGGAAAACAGCGTGCCGGCCCGGCCCGGCGGCGGCACGGTGGCCTATGTCAATCCGGTCGAACACGTCTATATCGAAGATGCAGAACACCGCGAAGAAGGCGGCACCCCGGCCATTGTCGAAAGCATCCGGGCCGGGCTGGTGTTCCAGTTGAAAGACGATGTCGGCACGGAGGTGATCGAAAAGCTGGAAGAAAGGTTCGTCCGCCGGGCGCTCGCTTCGTGGACCGCCAACCCCGATATTCATGTGCTCGGCAACCCCGATCTGCCGCGCCTGTCGATCATCTCGTTCGTTATTCGCCGGGGTAAACAGAACCTGCATCACGACTTTGTCGTCGCCGTCCTCAATGATCTGTTCGGCATCCAGTCCCGTGGCGGCTGTTCCTGTGCCGGGCCTTATGGCCACCGGCTGCTGCACATCGACCTGGATCAGTCCCGCGCCTTTGAAGAAAGCATCGTCAAGGGCTGCAATGGCATCAAGCCGGGCTGGGTGCGGGTCGGCTTCAATTATTTCTTTTCCGATACGGTGGCCGATTACATCATCGAGGCGGTTAATCTGATCGCCTCTCACGGCTGGAAGTTATTGCCTGTTTATACCTTCAATCCCGATACCGGGGTTTGGCGTCACCAGGATGCGGTGACGAATGCCCCCGTGGGGTTGCAGGATCTGGACTACCTGGCCCCACCCAAGTCTGCGGGCAAGACCGTCGGCGAAGATGTCTTGGCGGGGTATCTCAAAGAGGCGCGAAGTATTCTCGAACAGGCCGACGCCACCCAGAACGCGAGCAGCGAAACCACCGACCCCTTGTCAGTGGAAGCCGAAACCCTGCGCTGGTTCCCCCTGCCGGAAGAATTTCAGCAGGGCTGGATGTAATGTCGTCTGTGGTCAGCAAGTGAAGCTGATTATTTGAGTGTCAGTTCGTTGCCATCTGTGTGCTCGAACATTTTCCCGTAGATATCGACCATGGTTGTCTGAGAATATTCAAGCGTACCATTGCCAACGATGATTTGCTGTTTGAATTCGGTCGTCGAGGCGTTTTCCTGCATGAAGGGCGACTGGATAATTTTCCAGCGATCATCGTCGATGCCGGCCGATACCCGCAATATTGCCCGACCCGCCACATCCTTTTCCCCGTTGTAGTATCCGCCCGCCAATACGCATACCCCACGGGGGATAACAAACGAGTGCATGACCGTTGCCGTTTCCCCGTGCCACATCCAGTAGCCGGTCTGGTCGTGAAAAACCTTGCCATTTGATTTGCGCTGGACGACCTGACGGTAGTGGATGAACGCCAGGTTTTGCCGTTCCGCATTTGCCACGTCACCCGCCGCCGAAAAGGTTATTGTCTCCAAATAGGGATTGCTCTCCACCCCATCGGGTTCCGGTGCGATATCAATCCCGTCACTTCCCTGCCAAACCCCGATCAGGGCCGTAAGCGGACCATAATCAATAATGTTTTCATCACTCATCCGGATTTCACTTTCCTCAGTTGCATCTCGGTGACAGTGACAATCTGGCGTCCCCTACGGGAGAAGATCGC
>CBFDVE010000209.1:0-5056 GCA_965613205.1 uncultured Rhodospirillaceae bacterium | reverse complement strand
CGGAAAGAATAATGGGTGGGCTCAGGCTTTCCTTGAATACCACTACGGCCAGGGTCAGACTGATCAGCGGCATGGAAAATTGTACTGGTGCCATGGCCACAATTCCTCCCCTGTTCAAGGCCCAGTACCAGGCGATGAAGGCGATGATTGAATTGGCCGTCGCCATATAGACCATGGCCGCCATGCTGATTCCGCTAACCACCGCCCACTGGGCCCCATCGCCGTAAATTACAAGCCCTGGCGCCATGGCCAAACCGGCGAATCCCAGGCCCCAAAAGGCCGAAGCCCTGGAGCCGATAGACACCGCCAACCGGGTCCCGGCGACATAGCCCAGGCCCGATGCCGCCGAAGACGCCAGGCACAAAAGATCGCCAAATACCGTCACGCCGCCGTCGCCCGTATCCCGATAACCGATCAGGGCACCGACGCCGATAAAAGCAATGGCGACACCCAGGCCCCAGGTTTTCGACGGCAGGCGACGCTCGGCGATGGCCCCGAATAATCCGGTGAATATGGGAATCCCGGCGTTGATCAACGAGGCATGAGCGACCGAGGTGTTGTTGATACCGACACTGAACAACAGCGGAAAGGCGATGAACAGACTGCTCGCCGAAATCATCAGCAACAGCCACTGGTCGCGGCCTTTCGGCAACGGCATGGCCACGTAAATCGCAATCGGCAGAGTGATCATGGCGGCCAGCACCGTGCGCAGGATTCCCGCCATCATGGGGTCGATGCTATCGACCGCCAACCGGGTCGCCGCCGGGGTCGCGCCCCAGATCACCACCGCCACCGCTGCCGCCCCATAGGCGGCGCTCATGTTGTCTTTTTGTGTGGTCGCGGGTGAGGTCAAAATCAGGCCCGCCAGAAGGGCTTGCGCCATTCGGTTCGAGCCCGGGCCCGGCTGATACCCATGTCCCTGAGCAATCGATAGCTCAGGTGGCGCAACTGGTGGCGGTCGCGGGCGCGTTGTTGCCAGGTCCGCAACAGGCCGGGCAGAATGACCAGATCATCCGCAAGCAGGATCGACCCCGCCTTGAGCCAGGTTTTCCAGGTTTTACAGGTAATGACACCTTTCGAGTGCCGGTCAGTCGAACCAATCGTATCAATACATTCATCCGTAACCATGACCAGATACCTTACAATCAACAAATATTGTCACAATTGTCTATTTATATTGACTCAATATGCATCGTCAATGTAATCATTGTCACCATGACAATATCGCTTGAGTGCATCGCCGCTAGTAGCGGTCCGAAATATTTGGCCATTGCCGAGGCGATCGCCCAGGAAATCCGCTCTGGCGGTATTAAATCCGGCGAGCGCCTGCCGACCCACCGCGACCTGGCCTATCGGCTGGGGGTGACTGTTGGCACGGTCAGCCGTGCCTACAACGAAATCAGCCGTCGCGGCCTGACCAACGGCGAGGTCGGTCGCGGCACCTATGTCAGTGGCGAGCGCATGGAATTTCCGGTCTTCGACATTCGCCGGGCACCGCAGTCCTACGAGACGACCGGCGTTATCGATATGAGCATGAATCGGCCGACCACCGGCAGGGCCGGTGAGGATATGGCCCGCACCCTGAGCGAGATCGCGGCCTCCCGTGGTGTTTCCGTACTGACCGAATACCAGCCATCACAGGGTATGCCCGCCCACCGGGAGGCCGGGGCAAAACTGCTAAAGACCATCGGTCTGGATGCAAGCCCCGACGACATCATCATGACCAACGGGGCCCAGCACGCCATGGCCGCCCTGTTCATGGCGTTAACCAGCGCCGGGGATCTGATGTTGACGGAAAAACTGACCTATCCGGCGGTCAAGGCCCTGGCCCGGTCCATGAACCTGCGCCTCAATGGATTGGCAATGGATGACCAGGGATTAATGCCCCAGGCGTTTGAAGACGCCTGCAGGAAAAGCCATGCCAAAGTCCTGTACACCATGCCGACCCTGCACAATCCGACCAATGCCATTCAAAGTGAGCAACGGCGGCGTGACATCGCCGCCATTGCCGAACATCACGGGGTCGCCATTATCGAAGACGATGTCTATGGATTCCTGCCGGGCCGACGACCGCCGCCCCTGGTCTCGTTCGCCCCGGAACAGGGATACTTTTTAACCAGTACGGCGAAAAGCATCGCACCGGGTTTGCGGGTCGGCTATGCCGTCGGCCCGCACCGGGCGGCGGCAAAAATCGGCCATTCGGTACAAATCACCGGCTGGATGATCCCGCCCCTGATGGGGGAATTGACCAGCCGCTGGATCAATGATGGCACGGCGGCGGAACTTATCGCCTGGCACCGGCACAACGCCGCCTCGCGCAACGGACTGGCCCGCAAGATTTTCGACGGCCTGGATTTCGCCAGCCACCCGGAAAGCTATCATGTGTGGTTATCTTTGCCCGCTGACCTGTCGGGCGACGAACTGGTCCGCGCCTGCCTGCAAAAACGGATTGTTGTTTCCCAGGCGGAATCCTTTGCCCTGCACGGCGATCCGGTGCCCGGCAAAGTCCGGGTCTGCCTTGGCGGCACCGATACGATTGCCGCCCTGGAACAGGGATTGAAAATCCTGCGCGACATTATCGATCATCCACCGGCCCCGGATTTATCCCAGTTCTGATCCTGCCTGGATTTTAGAGCCGATCACGTTTAAGCTTACGTTCAGCTTGAATATGAATAATCCAGTGCAAGGGGAGATTGAGTCCTAACACAGAGACCCAAATGGCCAACCTTGCTATCAACGAAATCATCAAAATGCTCACCCCATTGTGGAACAGGTTTCCCGGATTCGACGGTGATGAGGGCGCGCCTTCAGCCGCCAATGACAGCGAGCTGGAACTGGCCGATAAATTCCGAAATCAATTGCCTGGCGACTTTGACCGCATTGATCTGGCCGTCGTATCGCTGAGATCAAAACCCAATGACGCCATCCGCAACTCTGCCTTGTTCAGCCTTGTCCAGGACCTGACGGACCGGGCCCCGAATTTCGACTACGATCTGATTTCGGTTTTCGGCACCGATCTGTGTCTGTTCCTGGAAAGTCCCACCGTGCTGACCTCACGGGGGCAGAAAGTCGTCCTGCTGTACGTCGATGCCATGAAACAGGTCGCCGACAAAAATTTAACCGGCGATGGCCATGCCGCCGGCTCACACATCATCAGGAATTTACAAAATATGATGCAAATGATCTTGCTGGGGAAAATCCGTTATCACTGAGCACCGTTAACCAACGGCCTGTTCGACCGCCTCTATGATTTTGCCGACCACGGTCTCGATCAGACCTTCATCATCGCCTTCCGCCATCACCCTGATCAACGGTTCGGTGCCCGATTTACGGATCAACAAACGACCCTTGCCGGTCAACCGCCGCTGGCCTTCGGCAATGGCCAGCTTGACCTTTTCATTTTCCAGAGGCTGGCCGTCATGATAGGTCACGTTGCGCAGCAATTGCGGCAGCGGCTCGAACGGTCGGCAGGTCTGGCTGGCCGGCCGGCCTTTGTCGATAACCACGGAAAGCACTTGCAGGGCGGCGACCAGGCCATCGCCGGTGCTGCCATAATCGGACAGGATAATATGTCCTGATTGTTCACCGCCAATATTAAAATCGTTTGCCAGCATGTGTTCGACCACATAGCGATCGCCGACCCGGGTTCGCACCAGGGCCAGGCCCTGGCCATCAAGATAGTGTTCCAGACCCAGGTTGGACATTACCGTGGCGACAACGCCGCCGCCCCGAAGCCGCCCGGCAGAGGCCCATTCCGTGGCGATCATCGCCATCAGTTGATCGCCATCGACCAGGGCGCCGTTTTCGTCAACCACCAGCAACCGGTCGGCATCGCCATCCAGAGCGATGCCAATATGGGCCCCGTGGGCGACGACCGCCTCGGCGACGGTTTGCGGATAGGTCGAGCCGCAATCCCTGTTGATGTTGAAGCCGTCCGGGTCGATACCGATGGGCACCACATCGGCACCCAGTTCCCACAGCACTTCCGGGGCGACTTTGTAAGCGGCGCCATTGGCGCAATCGACGACGATTTTCAGGCCATCGAGAGTCAGGCCCTTGGGGAACGTGCGTTTCACATGTTCGGTATAGCGGCCCGGTGCATCATCCAGGCGCTTGGCCCGTCCCAGCCGGGCGGGATCGGCCAGGCTCGTATTCATATCGCCTTCGATGCGGGTTTCGATTTGCCGTTCGACGGCATCGGAAAGCTTGAAGCCGTCGGGGCCGAATAATTTGATGCCATTATCCTGAAACGGATTATGAGAGGCCGAAATCATGACCCCTAAATCGGCCCGCAGGGAGCGGGTCAACATGGCCACCGCCGGGGTCGGCATGGGGCCAACCAGGAACACATCCATGCCCATGGAAATAAACCCCGCCGTCAACGCCGGTTCGATCAAATAGCCCGACAGGCGGGTATCCTTGCCAATGACAACCCGGTGCCGGTGATCGCCACGGGTAAACTGCGCGGCCGCCGACATGCCAACCTTAAGCGCCGTTTCCGCCGTCATGGAGCCCCTGTTGGCGGTGCCGCGAATACCATCGGTGCCGAACAGTTTTCTGGTCATGAAAAGTTCCGTATTGAATTTTGATTTGAAGTTTCTTAGGCCAGATCAAGCGACAAGGGAATTAACTTTTTATTTCGGTTCATTGCGATGGGAAATAACACCGTGGAAACTCAGAGGTGTCTGACCTCAATATTCGAACCCCAGCGATCATTCAGGAAATTTGCGATGAGACGACGGTGACAATGATGGGGCTTATCCTCGCTGCATAGCAGACAACTACGGTCAAATAGATCGGGACTCAATTTCTCGTCGATTTTCCGGCTATCCATTAAATCTATAAATTGGCTTTCATAGACAGACCATTCTCCTTTGTTTTTCTTGTATGCCGTCAGAATTTCTGCTGTCGGGGCAAGCAATGGTTCGTGAAGGTAATCAATTTCAGCAATGGATTTCAAAAAGTAGGCTATATCCTGGCCTTTGGCGAACCCGGAAAGCTGTGATGTATTGTTTAGACGAACATCAATGACTCGTCTTAAGTCGGCGGTCGCCAA